>NZ_JARVSW010000002.1:0-93395 GCF_030208985.1 Pseudomonas sp. MEJ108 | reverse complement strand
CTTCGGGGGTCACACCACTCCGCGTGGGAATGCAGTTCGTGACGCTCTGCGTCACACGGCGGTTTTTCTTTGCCAGGTGGATTGAGGTTCGACTCAGGGCACCTTTTCGTCCCTCGGCGACCTACTTTGATGGGGCCAAAGTAGGCAAAACCTTTCGCTCCGGCTTCCGGCCCGACTTCGTCGGGTTCCTTCGCCCTGTCACTTACGTCGCACTCTGCGTCGTCAGTGCCATCGCGCTCAAAAAGCATTTCTGCGCCAAGACGTGCAGGCAATGCATGACGTCGCGTCGCGGTTGCCATGTGACGCAGGAGCCTCACGCGTAATAATCGATCTCACTGGTGCCGATCACACGTGCTGCTGGCTGGCTGACCGGGATGGCCGCATCGACGCCTGCGATTTCATCGGAGCTATCGCCGGAGCTCATGCCACCGCCACGACCGCTGCGCTGGGAGCGGCTAGCCTGTTCCTGAGCCTGTTGCTGGGCCTGCTGTTGCGACTGATCGGAGACATTGACGTCGACGTTGCCAAGCCCCTGCTGCACGAATGACTCACGCAACTTCGACATCTGACTTTCCAGCGCATCACGTACGCCCATATGGGCGCTCATGAATGTCACCTGGGTCTGCTGTTCAGGCGCCATGTTGATACGGATATCAAGACGACCGAGTTCGGCAGGTTCCAGCTTGATATCGGCGGTCTTGAGGTTCTGGCTCGACAGGTACATGACGCGATCGACGATGCCTTCGGTCCAGCCGCTTTGATGCATGGCCAACGGTTGGTTCATCAAGGGTGCGGCAGGTGCAGCCGCTGCGCGTGCAGGTTGCGCGGCCTGACTGAGCGCTGCGAGGCGATCGGCAAAGTTGTCGACGCGAGTATCACCGGCGGCGCCTTTGACATCCTTCAGCCCCTCGCCGATCAAACCGCTGAACGACTTGTCACTGCTTTCGGTGCTGCCGCCTTCGGACGGAAGCTGCTCGCTCAGGACCGACAGGTTATTGACGATATTCTGATTCGGGTCAGCTTCAGCATTGCTCGGCGTCGCCTTGTTGGCAGCCTGGGCATTCTGCGCAGCCAGTTGAGTCTTGGCAGTGGCGTTTTCCAGCGCCAGCTGCACAGCATCCAGACCATCAAGCGGATCGGCGTCCGGATCGAAGGCTTCTTTAGCCACTGCTGGCGGGGCCGCCTGCGTAGTGGTGAGCGCCGAGACCGCTGGCGCAGTGACAACTTGTGCACTTGGCGCCTTGGCTACAACAGGTGCCGCGGGAGCCTGTGCGGTCATTGCCTGCAATGCCGGATCAAGGACGGGATCGACGATCGCCTGGCCGTCATTCAGCGCCGGATCGGCAGAGGCCTGCGCATCATCCTGCTTCGAGTCAGAATGGGCTGCGTCATCATCTGCAGCAGCCGGCCTGGCTGGCAAATCATTGCCGCTATCGGCAACGCCAGACTTGTCGGCGGCATTTGCCTGATCGCTTGCAGGCTTGTCCTTGCCGGCGGCAACCTTGTCCTTGTCAGGCGCGGTCTTGTCGCGGGCTGGCTTTACTGGCGCATCTTCGCGCGCAGGCACGGTGTCTTTCGCCTGCTTTGCATAGACATTGGAAAAGCTGGAGGCCCCGTCCTTGCTGCTGTCAGCAGACTTGACCGCATTGTTGGCCACACCGGACCTGGCGGTCACAGAGGTTGTGGCCTGAAGAAGCGCATTGGTAGCAAGGGGCATTTCGGTCTCCGCATCAGCTGCTGGTTATCGCCTTACCGAAATAGTTAGCAATATACGGGCCAGTTATCTAATGATTCCCCATAGCGGGGATCGAGGGTATGACTCTAAGGGCTCAGATGACGAACAGCTGCCGCTCGGAATTGAACAGCCCGCGAATCGTCATGTATTCGCTATCGATCGTGCCAATCAATTCTGCCAGACCTGCGAACTGCTCCTGACGGGCCTGCTCCTCGAGCTGACGGCACAGCTCGGAAAGCTGCAAGGCCCCCATGTTGCTGCTGCTGCCCTTGAAACTGTGAGCGGTAAGGCTCAACTCCTGAAAGTCAGGATTGCGGGACCCGGCAGCCAGACGCAGCTGCGCGATACGCTGCTCGGAATCCTTGAGAAAGACATCCAGCAAGGTTGGATATTCGTCTTCCATGACCTCCTGCAAGGTATTCAACACGCTGTAATCCAGATGAATCGACACTTGTTCACTCCTTGATCAAGACTCCAGGCGGGGATTATGCCACTCCCTCCCAGGAAAATTCCACGCAGGCGGTCCTGCCATCCCTGGACCACCTGGCCTCGCGACTCAACTCACAGACCAGATGCAGCCCGCGACCATACAGTTCATTGCCGGCAGGCGTCAGCGTCCGGGTCTTTTCCACATCAAATCCCTGGCCGCTGTCCTCGACACCGAGGGTCAGCCGACCGCCCTGCGCGACCGTTTCAACCTGCAGGGTCATGCGGATGAAGCCGGACTGCAGCCTGTCGAGGCGTTCTGCCCGCTGCTGATAATAGAGCGCGAAGCCTGCTGCGTCGTGCTTGAGCGCCGAATCCAACCCTAGCACACCATGCTCCAGCGCATTGCTGTACAGCTCGCCGAGCACCATATGCAGTGCAGCGCCCTGATCACGCAGGCCGTGAACCTCCAGCAGCAATTGCAGTACGTAAGGCAGGGGGTTGAAACGCTTGAGGGTCGAGGCGCGAAACTCGAAGCTGGCCGACCAGTCCAGCGGGCTGGAGGCGCCGCTGTCCGAATACATCATGGCAGGCAGACTTTGCAGCGGCGCTTCGACAGCGCTGACTTCCAGCAGACTGACATCGTCACGCGCCTTGCCGCCAAATTCGTTGAGCGCCTCGAGGATCTCTTCGATCAGCAACTGCGGTTCGCGATTGGCCGACAGAACCTGTCGCAGACGCTGCGCACCGAACAGCTCCTCCTGACTGTTACTGGTGTCGAGCACGCCGTCGGACAACAGAAATATGCGGTCACCCGGCGCCAACGGATACACGTCGGTGCGCGCGTCGAAGGCATCGACGCTCAATACGCCCAAGGGCAGATGATTCGAGGCCAGCGGCACATGCTCGCCCTGTGCGCCGCGCAGCAGGTAGCCGTCCGGCAAGCCGCCGCTCCATACCTCGACCTGCCGCTGCGGCAGATTGATACACAGCAGCGTCGCACAACAAAACATGTCGACCGGGAGGATGCGTTTGAGCTTGGCGTTCATTTCACGGAGGATTTCAACCAGGCCATAGCCCTTGGCTGTCATGCCATAGAACACTTCTGCAAGCGGCATCGCGCCAACGGCAGCCGGCAAGCCATGTCCGGTGAAATCACCGAGCAGCACCTGCATGTGCCCGGCGGGGGTGTAAGCAGCCAGCATCAGGTCGCCGTTGAACAGTGCGTAGGGGGACTGCAGGTAGCGGATATTGCTCGCCCCCAGGCAACCGGCGTGGGCGATCTGATCGAACACCGCCTTGGCGACACGTTGCTCATTGAGCAGATATTCATGGTGCCTGGCGATCTGGTCACGCTGCTGGCGAACAGTCTCGTGCAATACCCGCAAACGGTTCATGGCGTTGAGCTTGGCGGCCAATACCAGCGGGTTGTAAGGCTTGGACATAAAGTCGTCACCACCAGCGTCCAGGCAGCGTGCAAGCGCCTCGCCTTCGGTGAGCGAGGTCAGGAAAATGATCGGCACCAGCGATTCGCCGGCCATCGCCTTGATCCTTCGCGCGGCCTCGAAACCATCCATGACCGGCATCATGGCGTCCATCAGAATCAACTGCGGGCTTTCGGCCTCGAAGATGGCAACCGCTTCGACACCGTTGCCCGCGCTGAGGACCCGGTGACCCTGCCGCGCCACGATGGTTGACAGCAGCAAGCGGTCACTGGTGCTGTCATCAGCGATCAGAATGCACAGTTTGTTCGGGGCTGGCTGCACTGGGTATGCTCAATTCGAACAGCTTCGAGAAATTGGAAATGGCCAGAATCTTCAGCACATCAGGCGTGCAGTTGACCAGGCGTACCAATGCCTTGTCACCTCCGGCGTGATCGCGCAGCAGCAACAGCATGCCCAGCGCAGAACTGTCCAGATAATGCGTACCGCGCAGGTCGACCACGTAGTTCAGCGACTGCGGATAGTCCTCATAGGCAGTGCGAAACGCCTGATGGGAATTGAAATCGAAACGCCCTTCGATATAAAGGGTCAGCGTCTGGCCATCGGCAGAACGTTCGGAAGTGACAGTCATGGGAACCTCGAGGTGTTTCATCACCGAGACATTGATAGCGTAGACCAGCCAGAGAGATCACTGCGGGTCTGATTGAGTCAAACGTCAGAATTGTTCATGACGAGGCAGGCGCTGCGACAACTCGTCGAGCAATTTCTGCTCGCGCTTGTCTTCCAGCCTGCGCGCCTCGTCCATGTACCGCTGCACCAGCTTGCGCAAGCCCTCTACCCGCGCGTAGCAATCCTGCCAGGCGCTGCGCGCCCGATCCAGATTGGCTTTGTGCCATTCAAGACTTTTGTATTGCTGGGCAACGGCGACATCGAGCTGACTGAGAAAGCGTTGATAACCCAGCAGCCACTGCCCGGAAACCCCGGCACTGCCGCGCTGCAACCATTGTTGCTGATAATCCTGACGAAACTGGTCAAGTTCCTGCAGCTTGTTGTTGGCAAGATTGACCTGCCCCTGGAAGTGCCCAAGGCGCTGGGCGGCAGTTCGCTCGGCAGCCTCTGCCATCTCGACCACCGGCGCCAGACGCGCCGCTCGACTCTGCGCCATGGGTTATCAGCCGCCAGGCGCTGGTGCGAAGATCGACGCCAGCGCCTCGCTGCTGCCCTGCATGCTTTCGTTCTCGCGCAACGCCTGACGCTGATAGCGCACCAGTACCGGATGCAGCGCGATCGCCATGTCCGTCTCGCGATCACCACCGGCCACGTAGGCGCCGACGCTGATCAGATCGCGCGTCTGCTGATAACGCGACCACAACTGTTTGAAATGCTGCGCACGCGCCATGTGTTCGGGGCTGACCACGGCGGGCATGACCCGGCTGATCGACGCTTCGATATCGATAGCCGGGTAATGCCCCTCTTCGGCCAGACGCCGGGACAACACGATGTGACCGTCCAGCACACCGCGCGCCGAGTCGGCAATCGGGTCCTGCTGGTCATCGCCTTCGGAGAGCACGGTGTAAAACGCGGTAATAGAACCACCGCCCTTTTCAGCGTTGCCGGCGCGCTCGACCAGTTTGGGCAAGCGGGCAAACACTGATGGAGGATAGCCCTTGGTGGCCGGCGGCTCGCCAATGGCCAGCGCGATTTCCCGCTGAGCCTGAGCAAAACGGGTCAGGGAATCCATCAGCAACAGGACATTCTTGCCCTTGTCACGAAAGTATTCGGCGATTCGCGTGCAATACATCGCTGCGCGCAAACGCATCAGAGGCGCATCATCGGCTGGCGAAGCGACCACCACCGAACGCTTCAGGCCCTCCTCGCCGAGGATGTGCTCGATGAACTCCTTGACCTCACGGCCCCGCTCCCCGATCAGGCCGACGACGATGATGTCCGCTTCGGTGAAGCGCGTCATCATGCCGAGCAGCACACTCTTGCCCACGCCCGTACCGGCAAACAGCCCGAGACGCTGACCGCGACCCACCGTCAATAAACCGTTGATGCACCGAATGCCGACATCCAGTGGCTGACTGATGGGGTCACGCTTGAGCGGGTTGATGGTCGGGCCATCCATCGGCACCCAGTCTTCAGCCTTGATCGGCGAGCGACCATCCAGCGGACGACCGGCACCATCAAGCACCCGGCCCAGCATGCTCATGCCCATCGGCAGACGACCGGTATCGGCCAGCGGCACAACCCGCGCGCCAGGCGCGATGCCGGCCACGCTGCCGACCGGCATGAGAAACACCTTGCCACCGGAAAAACCCATCACTTCAGCTTCGACTTCCACCGGGTGATGGCTGTCGTCATTGATAACCACACACCGGCTGCCCATTGCCGCGCGCAGGCCCTCGGCCTCAAGCGTCAGACCCACCATGCGCAGCAGCCGACCTTCCACTACGGGCTGGGCAGGCAGGCTGATCGACTCGGCATAGGAACCGAGGCGCTTGGCGAAACTGGTGCGATCAAGGCGCATCGAGGGTGTCCGCGTCAGATTCTTCAGCATTGGAGGCTTTGCCTGGCGAAACATCCAGATCAACGCTCAGATCCGCTGCAGCAGGATGAGTGACCTGTTCATGCAACTGGTCGTGCATCTTGGAAATCGCCAGGGCAATGCGTGTTTCGACGCTGGCGTCGATACGGCTATGCTCGGTTTCGATCCGGCAACCGCCCGGCAGCAAGTCTTCGTCTTCGACGATCTTCCACGACTCCTCGTGACGTTCACGCATGGCCTTGACCAGCAGGAAGTCCTGAGGGTTTATGAAAATTCGCACATTCTGCGCGCCCATCGGCAATAGCTTGAGGGCATCGCGCAGCACGCCGGCAATCTGTGCCGAGTCCGTGACCAGCTCGCGCTGAATGACCTTACGCGCGATGTGCTCGACGAGGTAAATGACGGCCTTTTCGATCTGGGTGTCCTGCTCGGCGATAGGTGCCAGCAGGTTACCCATCAGTTGTTCCAGGCTGGCAACTTTTGCCGCAAGAACGACCTCCGCCTCCTGACGCACTTTTAGTTGAGTGCTGTGAAAACCTTCCTTTTCACCGGTGGCGAAGCCTTCGTTCCAAGCCTCCTGGCGGATGCTTTCCAGCTCTTCCAGAGTCAGTGGCTGGACTTCATCCAGCGGCACTTCTTCCATCTCGGCCGGTTCGTCGACCAGCTCGGGTTCCGGTTCAGGTTCGGGCTCCACGTGTGGATCGAAGCTGGGCAGCGCCCAGATGTCGAGCAACGCGGCGTCCTTGGCGCGAATGAGGTCGCTGGCCGATTCTTTATTGGAACTGGACATGAGTCGGCTGAATCCTTAGATCATTTCCTCGCCACCCTTGCCACCGAGTACGATCTCGCCGGCCTCGGCCATACGACGCGCAATGGTGAGGATTTCTTTCTGGGCGGTTTCCACATCGCTGACACGCACCGGACCTTTTGCTTCCAGATCGTCGCGCAACAGCTCAGAGGCACGCTTGGACATGTTCTTGAAGATTTTTTCCTTGATGCCTTCGTCCGAGCCCTTGAGCGCGAGTACCAGCACGTCCGAGGATACTTCGCGCAGCAGCGCCTGGATACCACGGTCGTCGACATCGGAAAGATTGTTGAAGACGAACATGAGGTCCTCGATCTGCACCGAGAGGTCTTCGTCGACCTCGCGGATCGAGTCCATGAGCGAACCTTCGATCGAGCTGTCGAGGAAGTTCATGATATCGGCCGCACGCTTGATACCACCCAGTGTGGTACGCGACGTGTTGGCGTTACCGGAGAACTGCTTCTCGAGAATCTGGTTCAATTCCTTGAGAGCCGCTGGCTGTACGGTGTTGAGCGATGACACGCGCAGGATGATATCGAGGCGGACCTTGTGATCGAAATGCCCAAGCACCTCGCCCGCCTGATCGGCGTCGAGGTAGGCGACCACGATGGCCTGAATCTGCGGGTGCTCGAAACGGATCACGTCGGCGACGGCACGCGGCTCCATCCACTTGAGGCTGTCCAGACCGCTGGTATTGCCACCCAGCAGGATCCGGTCGATCAGGCCGTTGGCCTTGTCCTCGCCCAGTGCCTGGGTCAGCATCTTGCGGATATAGCCATCGGAACCGACGCCAAGGCTGGTCTGATCACCGACGATGTCGACGAACTCGCTCATGACCTCTTCGACCTGCTCGCGATGCACGTTGCGCATCTGCGCCATCGCTACGCCCACTTTCTGGACTTCCTTGGGGCCCATGTGCCGGAGCACCTGAGCCGCATCGGTTTCGCCCAGCGAGAGCAACAGTACAGCCGCTTTTTCAACTTTGGAGAGTTTGGCTACCATGGCTCGTTCATTCATCAGTGTTGATCCACTCTTTCACAACCTGAGCCACACGGCCAGGATCCTCAGCCACCAAACTCTTGATTGCGTTCAGCTGTGCGTCATAGCCTTCGGTCGGGCTCGGCAGCAGAATGCTCTGCGGGCCGCCCAGGCTTACGCGATCGTTGGACAATTCGCCGTCCAGACCGCCCATGCCACCCAGTTCGGCGTCGCCACCGAAACCTGCCAGTTCCTTGCGCTTGCCGTTGGTGATGTTGTTCAACACCGGGCGCAGTACACCGAACACCAGGATCAGGATGAAAATCACGCCCACCGCCTGCTTGACGATGTCCCAGAACCAGGGTTGCGAATAGAACGACGCCTCAGGCAGCACTTCAGCGCGTTCGCTGGAGAACGGCACGTTGATCACGCTGACGCTGTCACCGCGGCTGGCGTCGAAACCCACGGCATCCTGTACCAGACGCGTGAAGCGAGCCAGATCCGCCGCGCTCCACGGAGCACGCGTCACTTCGCCATTGGCCGCGTTGGTCTTGACCATGTCGTCGACCACCACCGCGACCGACAGGCGGGTCAGACGGCCCTGCTGCTGCTTGGTGTGACTGATCGAACGGTCCAGCTCGAAGTTCTTGGTCGACTGCACGCGCTTGTCGGCGGGGTATGGCGCCAACGCGGGCTGACCGGTGGCCGGGTCCATGATCTGCTGACCATTGGCATCCAGCAGTGGCTGGCCTGGCGCGATGGGGCCGGCAGCACCGGCGGCACCACCTCCAGCAGTCTGCGGAGCCGTCGCCGGGCCGGGTGGCTGGTTGCTCAGCGCACCTGGAACGCCGCCCGAGCTTGAGCTGCTGGAACGTTGTTCATTGACCGACTGCTCGCTGCGCAAGGCAGGCTGGTCGGGGTTGAAGCTTTCGGCAGTCGATTCGACAGCGCTGAAATCAACCACTGCCGAGACCTCGGCCTTGTAGCGATCATTGCCCAGAATCGGCTGCAGAATGTTCTGCACGCGCTGGGTCAGCATGCCTTCCATGCGACGGCTGTAGTCGAATTGCTTGCCGGCCATGGTCAGTTCGGAGTTTTCCGCCTGATCGGAAAGCAGAGTGCCCTTCTGGTCGACGACGGTAATCTGCGACTTGCTCAGCTCGGGAACACTAGTGGCCACCAGATTGATGATGGCCATGACCTGACTCGGCTCCAGCGAACGACCGGCGTACAACTCGACCAGTACCGATGCACTTGGCTTGCGGTCATCACGGACGAACACCGAGCTCTTCGGAATGGCCAGGTGCACGCGGGCACCCTTGACGTTGTTCAACGCAGAAATGGTACGCGCCAGTTCGCCTTCCAGCCCGCGACGATAACGCGTGGCTTCCATGAACTGGCTGGTGCCAAGGCCCTGATCCTTGTCGAGGATTTCGAAGCCGATGTTAGCGTCGTTCTGTACCACACCCGCCTGGGCCAGTTGGATACGCGCACGCTGCACATCATCGGACTTGACCAGCAGCGCACCGGAGTTCGGCTCGACGGTGTAGTTGATGTTCGCCGCAGTCAGGGTGTCCATGATCTGCTTGCTGTCCATGCCCGCCAGACTGCCATAAAGCGGACGATAGTCAGGCTGCTGGGACCAGAGCACCACGGCGAAGCCGATGGCCACGCTCGCGGCAAGACCGACCATGAGGCCGATCTGACGCAGCATGGTCATTTCGGAAAGATTTTCCAGAAAAGACATACCGAACAACGGTTTTCTTTCGGAATCGCCCGTTCTTGCAGGAACGGTATCGGCAGCTGCTTCGGCCATGACTCAGTACGTCCCTTAAACCGGCATCTGCATGATGTCTTGGTAAGCTTGAACCAGCTTGTTGCGCACCTGGGTCAACGCCTGAAAAGACACGCTGGCTTTCTGCGACGAAATCATGACGTCGGTCAGATCCACGCCGCTCTTGCCGACTTCAAATGCATTGGCCAACTGGCTGGAAGCCTGCTGGGTCTGCGCGACCTTGTTGACGGCCTGACCAAGCATGTCAGCGAAGCTGCTGGCACCGGCTTCCTGCGCACCGGACACGGGCTTGGGCGCAGACATCGCATCCATCTGCATGGCCCGCATATCCAACATCAAGCGATTAAATTCAACACCTTGGCTCATGGACATATCTCTCGTAAGGCCCGCAAATTTTTGACACTGATTCAGCGGGTACAGAAGGTATAGCAACAACGATGCCAGCTAGATGGCGGCTATTTGCCACACCAGATGAGTGCATCATGTCGCTTGACACGAGTTCGCGCCGGGCCGCCCGTATCTACGGGGCGCCGGGATTATTTCAGGCTTGTATCACAGCAAAAATATTCAGTGACCGCCGATCGGGAGCGGCGATCCGTGTGTCTGGCTCACGTGGCAAACAGATAGGCTTCCACATCCATTCCGGCGTCACGCATCTGCGCCAGCTTGTAGCGCAATGTACGCGGGCTGATACCCAGGCGTTCTGCAGCCTCCTTGCGACGTCCCCGTTCAGAACGCAGGGTGTCGATGATCATTTGAAACTCGTGACGCCTGAGGTCATCGCCCAGCGCGCCGACAGATTCCGGACTGACGCCGGCACCTGCATTCTCCGCGGTGGTGCCAGTCACTGCCCCTGCAGCCTCGACAGAGGCAGCAACAGGCAGGCTGGTAACCGGCCCGGACAGACAGAAATCCTGTGCCTGAATCACCCCGCCCTGCTGCAGAATCAAGGCCCGCTGTACTGCGTTATCCAGCTCCCGCACATTCCCGGGCCATGGATAGCTCACCAGACACTGCTGCGCTTCGGCGGAAAGACGAACCGGCGCGTGCTTCATTTTATTGACGTGCTTGGCCAGAAGCCGCTCGGCCAACGGCAGAATATCGGCAGTCCTTTGACGCAACGCCTGCCATGCCAATGGAAATACCGACAGGCGATAAAACAGATCTTCACGAAAGCGCCCCGCCGCCACTTCACCCGCCAGATCGCGGTTGGTGGTCGCCACGACGCGGATATCCAGAACGATCGGCTTGCGCGCCCCTACGCGTTCGACTTCGCGTTCCTGCAACACACGTAGCAATTTGGCTTGCAGTCCCAGCGGCATTTCGGAAATCTCGTCCAGCAGGATCGTCCCGCCGTCAGCCTGCTCGAACTTGCCGGCCTGCGCCGCAATGGCGCCGGTAAACGAACCCTTTTCATGGCCGAATAACGTGGCTTCCAGCATATTGTCCGGAATCGCTGCACAATTGATCGCAATAAAAGGCTTATCGGCACGGGGCGAGTTTTGATGAATGAAACGCGCCAAAACCTCTTTACCGGTCCCGGACTCGCCGGAGATCAGCACGGTGGAGTCGCTTTTCGCCACGCGGCTGGCAAGGTTCAGTAACTGGATACTGGCGGGCTCGACCGCAATCGGCCCGTCGCGCTCGGCAGGCTCCAGACGACCCAGTGCATGCCGCGCAACCAGCGCGATCAGCGCCTTGGGCTCGAAGGGTTTGACCAGGTAATCCGCAGCCCCCTGGCGCATGGCATCGACAGCGCGCTCGACTGCGCCATGCGCCGTCATCAACAGCACCGGCAATTGCGGATGGCGGCTGCGTAACAGACTCAGCAATTGGTGGCCGTCCATGCCCGGCATGTTGACGTCACTGATCACCAGGCTAAAGGGCGTTGCCTCGGCAGCCACCAGTGCTTCTTCGGCGGAACCGACCGCCTGATAGTCATAACCGGCCAGCTCGAGGGTTTCCCCAAGCGCTTCCCGGAGCGAACGGTCATCCTCGACCAGCAGCACATTGATCGGCATCAGTGATTACCTGTCGAACTGGAAGCCGGGATCAACGGCAGACTGACAATGGCGCAGGTACCACGGCCGACCCGCGACAAATAATCCACGCGCCCCTGATGCGCACGCGACACCGCCGTCACCACGGCCAGGCCAAGCCCTGTGCCGGTGGTCTTGGTCGTAAAGAACGGCTCACCGATGCGCGCCAGCGCGGCCTTGTCAATGCCGCTGCCGTTATCGCTGAAGCAGATTCGCAGTTGGTTGCCGCGACTGTAGGCGTGAATTTTCAGCAGCGTCCGGCCAGCGCTGGCCTGGACGGCGTTTTCAATCAGATTGAGCAGTGCGCCGACCAGTGTGTCGCGATTACACAGCAGCTCGCCATCGATGCTGTCGCACTGCCAGCGCACCGCCACGCCCTGAACATGCGTCGCAGCCGCATTTTGCAGCGCCTGAAACAGAGCACCGGGCGTCAGGCGATCCGTCAGCGGCAGTTCGCCGCGGGCGAACACCAGCATGTCGCGAACCTGATGCTCCAGCTCATGTAAACGATCCTTGAGCCGCGCAGCGAAACGCTGCTGGGTTTCCACCGGCAGTTCCTGCTCGGTCAAATGGCTGGCGTAGATCATGGCAGCGGACAACGGCGTACGAATCTGATGCGCCAGAGAGGCTACCATACGCCCCAGTGAAGACAGGCGCTCGTGACGGGCCAGCTGTTCCTGAAGATGACGGGTTTCGGTCAGGTCATTGAGCAATACCAACTGACCTGGCTCGGCATCCAGCGAGCGTGTGGCAATCGAGAGCCTGCGACCGTCCTTGAGGGAGACTTCGTGGCCGTCGTCCTCTCGGGGTGCAAAGCAGCGGCTGATCACATGACGCCAGAGCATGCCCAGCAGCGGCTGCCCGAGCAGATCGATTGCAGCGGGATTGGCCTCGCGCACGACGCCCATGCCATCAATGACGATCACCCCGCCGGGCAGCAGATCAAGCAGATTCTGCAGGCGGTTGGCCAGGCGTTCTTTTTCCGCCAGCTCCTGAAGACGCTGGGCGCCGGCATGTGCCAGTTCGCCCTTGAGTTCGGTGACGCGCGCTTCAAGCACGCCATAGGAATCGGTCAATTGCGCCGACATTTGATTGAACAGCGAGAATGCGTGCTCAAGCCCCTGACGACTTTCCAGCTCCGGGGAGTACGGAGCCTGAACAGATAGGGCGGAAGTCAGTTGGGCGGCCTGGGACATGATTCATCTCTCTCGTGGCGAACCGTCAGTAAACGGTGTGTTAAGAGAGACTTAGCAATCCCCGTGCCTAAAAAAAACCCCTGAAAAATCAGAGGCTTGGTTTTTGGCACAAAAAACCGGCGTCAATCATCTGCCTGTTCATCGCCCTCACGACGGCTCATACCGTACTTGCGCATCTTCTCGACCAGCGTCGTACGACGAATGCGCAAGCGCTCCGCAGCGCGGGCAACGATACCGTTGGCATCGTCGAGCGCCTGCTGAATCAGGCCCTGTTCCAGACCACCGAGGTAGTCTTTCAGATCTAGCCCTTCAGGCGGCAGCATCGCGCCAGAGGCGAAGTTCGGCGTATTGCTGTTGATCGCCACACGCTCTTCGATCTCGCTGCGCATGCTGTCGACCATCTGCTCGTCTTCGTCGTCGACGTAGCGAAACTTCTTTGGCAGCTCAGCCACGCCAATCACACCGTACGGATGCATGATCGCCATGCGCTCGACCAGATTGGCCAGCTCACGGACGTTGCCCGGCCAGGCATGGCGACACAGCGACATAATGGCTGCGGAGTTGAAGCGAATCGAACCGCGCTTCTCGTGCTCCATGCGCGAAATCAATTCGTTCATGAGCAGCGGGATATCTTCGACACGCTCGCGCAACGGCGCCATTTCGATCGGGAACACATTGAGACGGTAGTAAAGATCTTCGCGGAAGCTGCCCAGCTCGATCATGGTCTCGAGATTCTTGTGCGTCGCGGCGATGATGCGCACATCGATGCTTTGCGTCTTGTTGCTGCCCACACGCTCGAACGTGCGCTCCTGCAGGACGCGCAGCAGCTTGACCTGCATCGGCAGCGGCATGTCGCCGATTTCGTCGAGAAACAATGTGCCGCCGTTGGCCAGCTCGAAGCGACCTGCACGGCTGGTGATCGCACCGGTAAACGCGCCCTTCTCGTGTCCGAACAGCTCGCTTTCGAGCAGCTCGGCCGGAATGGCACCGCAGTTGACCGGCACGAACGGCGCATCACGACGCTTGGAGTGGTAGTGCAGGTTACGCGCAACCACTTCCTTGCCAGTGCCCGACTCGCCCAGAATCAGTACGCTGGCATCGGTGTCGGCGACCTGCTGCATCATCTGCCGCACGTGCTGAATCGCGCGGCTGGTACCTACCAGACTGCGGAACAGGTTCGGTTCACGATGACGGCCGCGCTCGCGGGCCTGATCGTACATCTCGCGATAGACCTGGGCACGGTGCAGCGAATCGAGCAGCTTGCTGTAGCTGGGCGGCATTTCGAGTGCAGAAAGGACTCGCCTGCGCAAATCCTCGGGCAATTCGACAGAGGAATTTTCGCTCATCAGCAGCACAGGAAGGAACTCATCCCATGCTGCGATGGTCTTAAGAAGCCCTTGCAGGCTGCCCGGCGCGTTTACGCTGCCGACCAGTACGCAGAGTACTTCTCGTGGAGACGCCAGAGAGCCGACCACCTGCTGCCAGTCCTGACTGGAACAGGAGAGATTTTCTTCGCCAAGAAAATTCAGGATAACCGCCAGATCCCGGCGGCGCTGGCTATCGTCATCGATTAGCAGAATCTTGATTTCACGCCACATGCAATAGCAACTTCCCTAGTCAACTCAATGCCCATGATTGGGGGGCAGCTTGGCTTCTCAGCTGTATAAACCTTGAGACGCCAGAAAATAGTAAACATCACTAGTTAAGTCAAAAAAACGGACACAGTCAAATTTATGGCGAAATTCTTGTCGAACAATAAAAATGACAATTAAACATTAACCAAACAGATGGTATACCTTCGTCGCGCTCTTCGCATTCTGGATTTGAGTCATTTCTTCGACAACCGCTTGACGCTCACCGGTTGCAACATCAATCAGCTGCCTGTAGACACCCAATAACTCCTCAAGGTTGCTGCGCAGTGCAGGTTCGTCGTCGGGCGCTTCGCTGACCACCGCGTCAACACACTCGCGACACGCCAGGTCCAGCTTGACGATAGCCTCCCAGTCACGATCTGCCAGCGCGCCTACCAAGGCTTCGCGGGTTTCTTCGATACGCTTGAGCGCAGCACTCATTATTGTTCTCCTCAGGCCAGCAGATTATTGCAAGGTGCCGATAGCGTCCCAGCCTTCCTTGACGGTGATCAACAGGCCGGCGACTTCATCGAGCATCTTCTGATCATTACGGGCGTTGGCTTCCGCCAGACGCGTCATCATGTAGTGATAGAGGCTGTCCTGCCTGACCAGCGCATCGCTGGGCGAGTTTTCCAGATCAAGCCCCTCACGCAGGCCGCCCACGATGTCGATGGCCTTGCTGATGAGCACGCCCTTGCTGGCGATATCCCTGCGCGCCATGGCGCCCTTGGCCTGAGCAATGCGGTCGAGGCCACCTTCCATCAACATTTGAACCAGACGATGAGGACTGGCCTCCGAGGTCTGAGCCTGGGAGCCGATCTTCTGATACTGCCGCAACGCTAACATCGGATTCATAATGGGCCTCGTAACAAATCCAGAATACTGATACTCAAGCTATCGACGCAGTGCGCAGAAACTTTAGCCCAAAAGCAAGAACCCGACACAGCGTCGGGTTCCTGGTACTTCTGCACTGGTTTTTTACGAGGCGTTTTTCTGCGCGTTCATCGCTTCAAAAATCGAAGTAATGCTTGAAGCAGTTGCCTTTAACTGCCCGACGACCAGGTCCATTGCGTTGTATTTCTTGGTGAGGGTTGCCGTCAATGTCGTAATACGACGGTTGAGCGCCTCCTGATCACTGGCCAGTCGCGTCTGCACCTTATTAAGACTGGTGGTCTTGCCAGCCAGAACGCCGTCAGCTTTCGTGTATGGCTCAAGCGCCTTGTTCATGCGCGCAATCAAACCATCCGAGGTTGTGCCATCAGCATTGGTCACACCGGTGAACATCGCCTGAATCTGGCTGCCCAGCTTCTTGTCGCTCAGCGCTGTTGTGAGTTCGGTCGTGCTCAACGTCAACTTGCCGTCAGACTGTTGAGTCTTGATCCCCAACTGCGCCAGGGAACTCAAACCGGCATTCGACGTAGCCGTGGAAATCTGGTCGCGTATCGTTGCCAGCAGTGCACGCGGGGTGGAGTCGCCGGTCAACGCAGCGGCAGCGTAAGTGCCATCACTGCCGACAGTACCCTTGGTCAACGACGACACCAGTGAAACCAGCGTGTTGTAAGAGTCGACGAATGACTGCAATGAGGTTTTCAGACCATCGGTGTTGGTGGCTACCGTGACCGTGGTCGATGCCGAAGCAGCAGAAGAAGCGCTGGGCGCGACCAATTCGAATGTCAGACCGGAAATCGCCGTACTTACGGTATTGGTCTTGCTGGTCAGACTCAGGCCATCGACCGTGAATGCGGCGTCCTTGGCGACAGCGGTAATCGCACCAGCGCCGGTACTGGATTCACTCATCAACTTGGTGCCATCGATGTTAAGTGCTTCCTGGCCGGAAGCACCCGTCACCGAAATGTCACTGCCCTTGCCGGTGGTCGTCGAACTGAACACCAGCCTGGAACCGTTGTTGTCGTTGATGATGTTGGCGGTGATGCCTTTACCCTGCAGCGTCGAGTTGACCTTGTCGCGCACTTCCTGCAGCGTCGAGGTCTTGTCGATCGCCACGTTGTAATCAGTGCCATTTTGAGTGATTTTCAGAGTACCACTCGGAATAGCACTCGCCTGCGTCGAGTCCAGCGCGGCGGTAGCCACCTTCGAAGGTGTTGCCAGCTGGCTTATGTTAATCGCGTAGGAGCCGTTAACTGCCGTGTTGCCCGCTGTGGCCTTGACCACCGATTCATTGGCAGACGTGGCAGCAAAGCCCTGGAAAGCAGGCGTGGTGGAGCTGGCCAGGGTGTCCAGTGTTTTCTGAAACGCAGCCAGCGCAGACGTCAACTGACTGACACCCGACAGGGATGCAGTCGTGGAGGCGCTCTGCTTGTCGATCTGGTTTTGCTTGGGCGCTTTTTCAGCACCGACAAGACCTTCGACGATGGCGGAAATTGCCAGACCCGAACCCAGGCCTGTTGTAGAGGTAATCGGACTTGCCATGGTGCTTCTCCCTTCAAGAATGCCGCGGGGTTCGCCGCCCTTTCAAAAAGCGAATGACCCAACAACACATACCGTACCGGCGATCAGGCCTTGGCGCGGAACAACAAACTGTTCGCATCACTCAGGCTATCGGCCAGCTTCAGGATTTCTGCATTGGGAATCTGTCGTACTACTTCACCGGAATCGCTTGCAATCACTTTGACAATGACTTTGCCAGAATCTTCGTCAATCGAAAACTCGAGATTGCGCTTTACCGCGTGAAAGAACTTCTGGATGTCCTCGGCGGCTGCCTTGACTTTGGCATCGTCTTTGGAATCATCCTTGTGCAGACCGGAGCCTTTACTTTCAGCCGTGGCGGCAACACGCTCGACGGGCGCCTTATCGGCAGGCTTGTCAACGGACGCGTCCGCCACGGGGGCCTGACTCGCCGGTTGAACGGCCGGATAAGTCACGCTCAACTTCACACTCATATCCATGACCATCACCTCAGAAAGTAAAAAAGCGAGAGAGCACTGTTAAGTACTCCCCCGCTAAAACTCACGCTGATATTACTGAAGCAGTTTCAGTACAGCGGATGGCAGCTGGTTAGCCTGAGCCAGAACAGAGGTGGAAGCCTGTTGCAGAGTCTGTTGCTTGGTCAGCTGTGCAGTTTCAGCAGCGAAGTCGGTATCCTGGATACGACCCAGTGCAGCACTGGCGTTTTCGTTGATGTTCTGCAGGTTGGAGATGGTGCTGGTCAGACGGTTTTGTGCAGCACCGAGATCAGAACGAGTGCTGTTGATGGTCTGCAGCGCCGAGTCGATAGCGGCCATTGCAGCAGAGAAGTTAGTCTCTGCAGCAGCACTGTCGGAACCGACGATGGTGATGGCCGAACCGACACCCAGGGTGTTTGCGTCAAAGCTGGCGCTCAGAGTCAGAGTGATCTGGTTCGAGGCGCCGGAGTTGGAGCCAACCTGGAAAGTCATGGTGCTGGCAGAACCGTCGATCAGGTTTTTGCCGTTCAGGTTGGTACTCTGAGCGATACGGGTCAGTTCCGAACTCATCTGAGTGAATTCTTTGTTCAGTGCAACGCGGTCAGTGTCGCTGTTGCTGTCGTTTCGCGACTGAACAGCCAGTTCACGCATACGTTGCAGAATGTTGGTCGACTCTTGCAGCGCGCCTTCAGCGGTCTGGGCAATGGACATACCGTCGTTGGCGTTTTTGATCGCCATGGTCTGACCTTTGATCTGCGAGTTGATCTTGGTGGCGATGTTCAGGCCAGCAGCGTCGTCTTTGGCGCTGTTGATTTTCAGACCGGAAGACAGACGAGTCATCGAGGTCGAAAGGGCGTCGGAAGCGCGACCCAGGTTCTTCTGGACGTTCAACGATGCTACGTTGGTGTTTACTGTTAAAGCCATGATGAATTCCTCGTTGGTTTGGTACTACGTGGCTTCCGGCCCCTGCAAGCGCCGGGTGTGCCTAGAGAACCTTCGTAATAGTTATCGTCGCGATGGCAGGTTGCTTGAGTGTTTTTTTTTAATATTTTGCCATCACCGTGACACCCCTTATAAAACAAGGGTTTGGGGCGTAATCCCACGGCGGGAAAGAGAGAAATTCACGGCAGTCAGAAGTGGCGGCAGGCGAGCGCATTGCACCACGAAGTTCAAAGTGTGACGCAGATCACTATTTAATTTAAAAACGCCTGGGGTTTTATCCGCAGGCGTTCTTTGTAAGGCGAGGTGAACTCAGTCTTTATAGATAATTGCAGAGCCCCAGGACAACCCCACACCAAAACCACTCAAGGCAACCCGCTTCCATGAAGAACCGAGCACATGCTTTTCGATCAGCAGCGGAATGCTGGATGACACGGTGTTGCCGGTTTCGACCATGTCCTTGAGAAACTTCTCGGGTTTGTCTTCGAAGCGCCGCGCGACCGCATCGACGATCGCCGCACTGCCCTGGTGAATACAGAAGGCATCGATATCGTCCGGGGTCAGATCCGACTCGCCCAGTAGCTCATGCAAATGCGCCGGGACTTTCAACAGTGCAAAGTTGAACACCTGGCGACCGTTCATGAAGAAAACGCCGTTGCTGACCTTCAGATGTGGCGCACCGGAACCATCGGTACCGAACTTCGCCTTGCCCAATTGCCATTCGGCACCCTCGCCCATCCAGGTGGCTGTCGCCGCGTCACCGAACAGCATGGTGGTGTTGCGGTCTTCCTGATCGACAATTTTCGAATACGGATCGGCAGTGATCAACAGGCCATTTTTCAAGCCTGCCGCCTCCATGAAGCCCTTGATCGCATAAATGCCGTACACATAGCCGGAACAGCCCAGCGATATGTCGAATGCAGCGACGTTGGTCGACAGCCCCAGCTTGTCCTGAACGATGGCTGCGGTATGCGGCAGCCCTTCCTCGTCGCCATTCTGGGTGACGACGATCAGCACATCGATGCTTTCGCGCTTGAGCTGCAGGTTATTGGCAAACAGCGTGTTGGCCGCCTCAACGCACAGATCCGAGGTTTCCTGGCCGGCGTCTTTGCGCGGCAGGAAGGTGGAGCCGATCTTCCCAAGGATGAATTCTTCATCCTTGCCAAATCTGGCGCCTTGAGCGTAGTTATCAACACCTGCAACAGGCACGTAACTCGCTATGCTTTTAATGCCAATCATCATGGCTTCCCGATGAGTAAACAGGTCATTTTTCGTCCCGACGAAATCGGGGCGCTACCGAATAGGGTGATTTACGGACATTTTCAGGGCGCTTGGCAGGTTAAAGCAAGTCAGGCGCATGTCGCTCCCTGTAAAACAATACAGTGGAGATGCACTTTATGACCCGCAGGTCACTCTTGAGTGCATGCTTTAGGATAATTTGCGTCGAGGGAACATGCACTTGATGCTTGCCGGCAGCTTCCTGCGAAGAAGCCTTCAAAGTGACTAACCGGCCGCGAAGCAGCCGGTTTTACGGGGGTGAACGACTCAAACGGCCAGAGTGAAGCCTTTGCCGTGGAGATCCAGATTGACGTTGTAGGCTTCATCCTGCGCGAACTGCGATGACCACTTGTCCATCAATGCTTCGCGCGCCTGCTGCGGGGCATGCAGCACACCGGAATGCACCACCTGCACATGCGGCGTCCATACGGTCAGGTAGCCGGCTTGCGCAGCCTTGAGGCACAGGTCGACATCGCCCAGCGCTTCGGCGAATGCCTCCTCATCAAGACCACCCACTGTGTTGTACAGCTCCTTGGCAATCATCAGGCAGGCCGATGACACGGCAGAGTAGTTCTGCTCGACCACCAGACGCTGCATGTAGCCGGTGGCGGTCTTCGGCTCACCGACAAACCCCGAACCCACACCGCCATTGAGGCCCAGCACCAGACCGGCCTGAGTCACTGCGCCTTCGCCATCCACCAGCTTGGCGCCTACCACGCCCACTTCCGGGCGCTGCGCCTGGTTGAGCAGTGATTCGATCCAGCCGACATTGACGATCTGACTTTCAGCATCCAGCAGGATCAGGTATTCGCCACCGGCTTCCTGGCTGATCAGATTGCGCAGGGTCGCGGGACTCATGCGTTGTTCGGTACGGAATACCCGCACGCGACCCGACACCTGCTCCTGCCGGTCAAGCCAGGTCGACAGTTCGGCAGAGGTGCTGGCGTTGTCACCGATCAGCACTTCATAACGCTGATAGCGGGTGCGTTGCAGAATGCTTTGCAGGCAACGCTGCAATTGGGGCAGGTTGTCCTGGCTGTGCAGCAGGATCGAAACCACCGGCCGGTGGGCGTGGCGATAATCGATCTTGTAGGTGCCAGGCTGCGCCGAGCTGACTTCAGCCTGATAACCGCGCTTGCCAAGGTGGCGCTTGAGCGCTTTCTGTTCGTCCGGATTGTCTTTCAGCTCGGGCGCCTCACAGATCAGCAACGGTTCGCTCAAATGGGCCAGGCCGCTCATACCGCCCTGCTCGATCAGGCGCAGCAACAGATCGAATTCCAGCGCCTCGGGAAACTCGCGCGAGTATCCACCCGCCTCGACCAGCAACTCGCGACGCACCAGCCAGTGACGAGCCATCAGTGCCGGCAGGCTTTGCAGCAGATCAAGGTTGAAGCCGGGACGGAACACCGGCGTGAGCGTGCCATTGGCTTGACGCTGAATCTCGTCCACGGCAACGGCCCGGCACTGCGCGGCATCGATCAGCTCGGCGCTGGCCAGCAATAGACCGCTGCGGGTGAACTCTTCGCCGGCCTGCGCGAGCATCAGCCAGTCGCTGGGCGACTGTTTGACGACCTGGTTGATCTTGTCGACGTAGTTGCTTTCGGTGACTTTCACAAAGTGCAGGGTATTGTGCAGCGTAGTCACGGCTGGCAATTCTCCGGTGGTGAACACCACCACCCTGAACGCCTTGTAATGACTGTTGATCAGGCTGTCGAACGTGGCCTGCAGCTTGAATACATCCGCCTCCAGGTCCAGCAACAGGATACCGATCTGCGACCCGCCCGGTTTGCTGGCGAGCCTGTCGCTGATCTGCTTGAGGGCCTCAGGCGCCGGATCGCGCGATTCGAGCCAGTTGAGCAGTTGACCGGAAGCCATGCCATCGAGCAGCCGACCATTGTCGAAAGCGGATGCCGCCTGCAGACGCTGGCTCCAGGCCGAAACCTGTTCGATCTGCTTTTCGCTGTCCTTGCCTTTGCCGCTGATCAATTCCGCGATCAGGCTCTGCACGACGCCCAGATTGAAGGCGTAGGTTTCGTAGGCGTACCACAAGCGGCTGATGCGCGCCTCGGCGTCCGGGTTGCTCTGCTCGCGCAACAACTCGGCCTGCTTGAGCAGCGCCGCTTCCAGCCCTTCCAGCTGCAAACGGCCCGCTGGCATCAGATGGATGAGGAATTCGATTCTGGCCAGCTCATCGAACAACGCCTGGTTGTAGAACGGCATTTCGACAAACTGACGAGGCTCGAAGAGCGCGTCCGATTGCTCAAGGCCGACATTCCACACCGCGCTGATGATTTTCTCATCGCCCTGGAAGCCCTGGGTCTTGAGGCACTCGCCCATGGCGGCAAGACCGGCCTGAATCTTCTGTTCGCCCTGCGCGCCGTCGAAGCCAGAGCCCTCACCGAGCAGCGCGACCAGTTTTTTGGCGAACGCATCGCGGGCGGCCCTGGCCTTGGGATCAGTGTGCCTGACGGCGGCGGCAATGGCCGCGCCATGGCGTAGCTCGGCCTGCTTGCCCGAGGTGAAGTGCAGTGCATAAGCGATTGGCAGGATGCGCAGGCGGGCCGCCGCAACCAGATAGTTCATATGGCCGATTTCCTGCCAGTGCGGCTCGGTGTCATCGGTAACCGAAGTGAACCACTGCTGCGCCAGCTCCGCGCGCGTCACTGCGCTGAGCAGCGACAGGCTTTCACTCATGAAACCCAGAATCCGCTCACCCGCGTCATCCGCGGCATAGTCTTCGCAGGTTTTGCGATCGCGACGGAAATAGTCCACCTGACCGACCTGCGCCTGATAGCTCAGGCTGTAGCCCTGACAGGCGCCGTAGGTGGGGTTGGCCTCAAGAAAGCTCAGCGCTGCGCTCAGTGCATCAGGCAGCAGAAAACTGTCGACCGGAGCCTGAACCACGAAGGGCGTGGTCACCTGCTTGAGCCCCTCGGCGATCCTGACGCCAAGGCTGGCACTGGCCAGCGCGTCACTGTGCAGGTAATGCAGGCCGGCTGTGCCGGCAATCTCCGCATCAGGCTGGGCTGACGCATCGACCACTATGAGGGTGCACGGAAACTGGCTGTAATACTTCAAGGCGCGGCGCAGGAAGTCTGGCTGGTCCCTGGCCATCAACAGCAGGGTCAGACGCTGATTCAAAGCGGTGTGTTCATTTCCCGAATGGCTTTGCATGATCTTTCCTTATAACGAATCGATTGCGCCTTCAACCGCAGCGGGCGTTGAAGCAAGAGCGTAGCGTGACCGTGCCAGCGGGCAACCCGCTGGTGCGTGTTCAAACGGATCGGATCAGTCCGGCAACCAGCCGTTGGCCCAATACTGCAGGTTTTCGCCGCGCAACATGAAGTCACGCAGTACTGTCTCGCGCAACTCGTCGCCCATGCGGTAGCTGGCATTGGGGTCGGACAAGTGCATGCGGATCGCCTGCAACCATTCTTCGGAGCTGTTGGTGTACACCCGGGTCGCCGGCAGATGGCCGCGATACGCCTCGGTGTCGGAACAGATCACCGGATAGCCGCAGGCGCCGTACTCCAGCAACCTGAGGTTGCTTTTGCAGTCATTGAAAATATGGAATTCCAGCGGTGCCAAGGCCAGATCAAGGTTCAGGCTGGCGAGCTTGGCCGGGTAGGTTTTCAGGCTGACCCCTGGATGGAACTCATGGATGTAGGGCTTGAGCAGATCCGGGCACATGCCGAAGAACACCCACTCGACTTCATCAGCCAGTTCGCGCACCACATCGGCAATCAGCTCCAGGTCCCCCCGATGGCTGGTGCCGCCGCCCCAGCCGATACGCGGCTTGTCCGAGCTGCGACGCTGGGTCCTGAGGTTACTCCACAAGTGGGTCGCCAGCATGTTCGGCACGACGCGAATGTCGCTGTGCATGCTCGACAGCGCCTCGGCCAGCGGGTGAGTCGATACCACCACACGGTCACACAGGCCTATACCCTTGCGCAGCATGGCGCCGATGTTGTCCGGCATGTTGCGCTTGTGCTCGTTGCGCTCGGGGACATCGGCGATGTAGTCATCAAGCTCGAAAATACGCATGGCATTGGAGTAGTTCTTTGCCAGCTCGATGTCCGGGACCTTGGCTTCTGTGTAACGCCCCTGGAAAACGATGACATCTGGCGACTGGCGCTCTATTTCGACCGGCGTTGCGGTCTCGTAAGTCATCCGGCCAACCACCCGCCCGGCCGCCATCAACTCCAGGAGTGGCTGGCTGACCCGGTAGTGACCCACCGCCGAGGAGTTGACCGCCATACCGAAAATGGACGGCAGATGCCGGGTGCAGAACGGGCTCCAGCCCGCCAGCAGACCAGGGTCCAGGGTGAACGACAGCGCCTCGTTGAGGTACAGGTTGGGGTTGTAGGCCTGATCCCTGGCCATCTTCGGCAGCCACTTCTGGAAGAATGATTTCTGCTCGTTGTCGAGTACCTGACGAGACGTCTCGTTACGTTCGGCGGCAGCAGGCTCGGCCAGTACCAGCGATGAATCCGGGGTACCGACGATCAGGTAACCCTCGTGCCCGACACGCATGCACAGGTCCAGATCCTGCAGCCCCTGCGTGAAGGTCGCCGCCTCCAGTGCGCCGACGGCGTCGAACACGTCCTTGCGCACCATCAGGCAATTGCCGCTGACCGCACTCCAGTTCTGGGTCAATTGCAGGCGCTGCATGTAGCCACTGGCACCTGCAGGGAAATTGATGAACGGCCGACCGGCCAGACCATCCATGCCCATGACCATGCCTGCGTACAGAATATTGCCTTGTGGATTGAGGATACGTGGACCGACGATCCCGACCTCGGGGCGCTGGGCATGGTGCATCAGCCCCTGCAGCCAGTCCGCCTGATGGATCAGCGCATAGGCGCTGAGCATCAGCAGATAATCGCCACGCGCCTGACCGGCGGCATGATTCTGGGCGGCTGCCTCGCTGCCTGTTGCGGACAGGGAAAAAATCCGCAACTTGTCGCTGCCCAGCTCACTCATCGCCGTGAACCATGCCCGCGCTTCGGCGCTTTCGCTGGCGTTGTCGACGATCAGGACTTCGTAATTCGGGTAGGTGGTGTTGCTGAGCAGACTGTCTATGCAGCGCTCCAGGGCGCCCAGTTGATCCCTGGCGGTGATGATGATCGAGACCAGAGGCAGTGATGGGTGAACGTACTCGATGCGATTGAGCAACGGCAACTGATCGTGATGAATCACGTGTTCTCTGCCGATCCGTGACAGGTGGGCTGCAACCAGAGGCTCGCTGTGCTTGATGACACCAGGCAGCGACAGCCAGTCCGCGAACGCCAGACGCGACTCGACCTGAACTTCGGCAATGTGCTCGATGCTCTGCGGCCCGGCCCCTTCGACCAGACGCCAGATCACATCGTGCGGGGCGAGTTCATCGAAGGCCGGATCGAAACCGCCCATGTCGAGCAGATTTCGACGTTCGAACGCCAGCGTGCGCCCGACATAAGGGTAGGCACGCAGCAGGTCCAGGTTGAAGCCGGGTTTGAAAATCGGCTCTCTGGACTCGTCCTCGACCAGCGCGCCTTCGTCGCTGTAGACACACAGCAGCCCGGGGATCTGGGCGATACGCTCGGCCAGAATCAACAACGCTGGCTGCGTCAGCCGGTCACCAGCGCGCAACAGGTAGACCCAGTCGGCACTGTCCAGCAGTGGCAATACTTCGTTCAGTTGCCGAGCCCAGTCCGGCTGCAGAGAAAAACGCAACACCTGAGGGTCGTCGACACTGGCGTTGGTCAGCACTACCACCGAGTCTGCGGCATAGTCCTGTTCGGCCAGGCTGCGCAAGGTGATATCGAGGGCCTCGGCATCGCCATCCGGATCGATGATCACCGGCACGATACGTGGCTGCCAGGCCCAATTGACGATGCGCTGTTCCAGCAGTTTTTTTTGCGGCTCGGAAAACCGGCGGCAGGACAGCCATTCGGCGTAAAGCTCTGCATAGCTGTCACTGCTGCTGCCAACGCGGCTCATCATGATGCCCTGGCGACCAGCCATCACCCCGTAAAGGCCGACCTCATCCCACTCGCGCGGCTCTTCGTGCGCGCGGCGCAGAGGCAGAAAACGCACCCAGCCCTGAGCCGGTGCGTCTTCGCCGCTACGCGCCTTGAGCATTTCGTTCAGCCAGCCCCATTCGGTGGTGGCTTTCTGGTGCATATCGCCCTGACTGCTGAAGCGCCCCGGGTGCAGGCGTTCGGTGCTCTGGATGCTGTGCAGCACCACGAGATTGCCGCGTCGCAGCAGGCAGATAAACAACGTGAAATCCAGCAGCGCAACGAAACCCTGCGGCAGCGCAATGGACGGCAGGTATTCCTGGACATCGGCGCGACGCATCAGCGCGCCACTGAAACCGCCCAGATAATTGCGCGGCGTGCGCTCGAAAATCGCCAGCATGTCCTCGCCCTTGAACACGGCGTCGTAGGGCACGAGGCCGACGTTTTCCATGCGGGCCGGCAAGACATAATCATCGACATCCACCAGATGGCGCTTGCTGACGACGAGTTGGACGTCCTGGTAGGTATCAAGGGTTTGCGCCTGATGCGCAATGCAGTAGTTATAGAGGCGGTCGTCATCACAGAGAAACTTGATGTACTCGCCGCTCGCCTGCTCCAGCCCCTTGAGCAGGTTGCCCTGAAACCCCAGGCGCTGAGGATTGCGCAGGTAACGGGCCCGGTCGCTGTCGGGAGCCACCAGTTCGTCGAAAATCGCCTTGATCTCGTCGCTACGGCAATCGTCACAGACGATGATTTCGAGATTGTCGTAGACCTGGTCGAGCGCACTTTGCAGCGCTGCGCGGAAAAAACGCGGATTGAAGGCGGGAATGACGATACTGACGAGGGGGACTGAATTCACTATGACTGACTCGCGAGCGGCTGGGGACCCATCAGTCGAGTGGCCCCCCTCACCGCTGAAAAAAGACGGCGGATGCTCAACGTCAGAACTCAAAGCTGACTGAACAGGTTCAACTTGGATAGCATGGTAAACACCTGCTGAGAAGCGTCCAGCATGGTTTTCTGTAATGTCAGGCGGGTGGTCGCCTCGACGATGTCGGCGTTTACGTAAGTGCCTTGCTCAGTGGTGTTGTTGCCTTTGAGCAGATCGTTGGTCGTGCCTTGGGCGGTTGCCGCCAGCTGACGCGCACCGCCGTTGGAGCGTGCCGTAGAGGCCTGCTCGATGGCGCTGCTCATGTTGCCCAGCGCAGAGTTCAGCGCTGCCGTCATATTCTGCGAGGCCACCAGGTTGCCATCGGTGGGCGTCGACAGGGCTTTGATCGCCGCTGTCAGCGTATTGAGAATGTTCTCGGTCTGGTGCGTGCCAGACTCGACGATGAACTGATCGCCGGCAGCCGGCGTGCCGCTGATATTGAAGTTCACCCCTGAAGCATTGGCCGTCGAACCGGTCATGGTGCCACTGGACACTGGCTTGCTGCTGCTGGTCAGTGGCGCGGCGTACAGGTCGTAATCGGTCGGGCTGGTGAACTTGAGGATTGCGCCGTCTGTCGGGAAGGTATTGTTGAAAGCAGTCCGGTCCGCAGCGGTATTGCCCACGACAGAGCTGCTGACGGTCGCCGTTGACGTATTGCCGGCGCTGCGCGAGGTGGAAACACTGTCCGGTGTCGACGCCAACTGGTAGCTGCGATTGGCCAGCGCCGCATCTGCGGTAGCGTCCGAAACCCGGTCAGCGGCTGGCAGGTTGACGTTGAGGGTCATTTCCACGCCGCGGAAGGTGAACGTCTGGGCATCGAACGAGCCGTGGGAAAACTTGCCGCCAGACGACGTATCGGAACTCACGTCAGTGCCACTGGCGTCAGTGATCTTGAACTGCGTACCGCTGAGAAAGGTCAGCGTGTAGGGCTCACCGGCCTGGTAGCTGGCGTTATAGGTCGGAGTGGACGTCACCAGGCCACTGCTGAGGCCGATCTTGCCGTCATCGGTTGCAGGCGAGAGCAGTGTGGCAGACGTACGGGTTGTGTTGACCGACTGTTCGAAGGCCTCGAAACCTGACGTGTTGCTGGCCATCACCAGACCATCGCCTACCGCCAGATTGACGCTGGTCTGATCGCCCTTGTAGCTGTAGGAGCCGTCGGCGTTCAGCGAGTACGGTGGCGTAGAGGCCTTGGAACCGGAAAATATGTACTGACCGTTCGGGTCCTGGCTGTTCATCAGGCCCAGAATCTGACTCTGGTACTGCTTGAGGGCCGAAGCCTTGGCGAGCCGGTCCGAGTCGGTAAAGGCGCCACTGCCTGCAGAGACGATCTGCTCACGCGCGGCCTGCATCGTGTCGATGATGCTGGTCAGCGTCGTTTCGGTGGTCACCGCATTGGTATTGATCGTGCCGATATTGGTTTCGTACTGGGTCAGCATGGAGTTCTGCTGGGTCAGTTGCAGTACGCGCGCCGCACCCACCGGATCATCGCCCGCAGTATTGAGCTTGATGCCGCTGGAAACCTCTTCGCTGGTCTTGTTCAGGTTCGAATAGTTACGCTGATAATTGGTGTTCGTGGATTCGAAGAACTGGGTAGTCGAGATACGCATGGCTCACGATTCCTTAAAGACTGTTGATCAGCGTGCTGAAAATGGTTTGTGCCGCCTTGATGATCTGCGAAGAGGCGGTGTAGTACTGCTGGTACTTGATCAGGTTGGACGCTTCTTCATCGAGCGATACACCCGAGACCGAATCGCGTGACGACTTCGCCTGGCTGACAACGGCCGCTGTGGCGGTCACATCGTTCTTGCTCTGGCTCGCCAGCGTACCCACAACAGACACCGTATCTGCATACGAACCGGACAGGCTGGTACCCACACCACCGTTGACGACGCCGACAGTCTTGGCAGTCTGCAGGCCGACCACCGCCAACGCATTGCGGTTATCGGACGAGCCGCCGCCGGTCATGCCGATGCTGAACGTGTCATTGGCAACCGGCGAGCCGGAAATGGTCATTTGCAGTTCAAAAGCGGTTTTGCTGCTCGGCGTTGTCGTGGTGTCGGTATAGCCAACGTTCAATTTGACGGTGTTGGCCTGACCCTGAATGATCGAACCACTGACGGCGTTGCCATTCTGGTCAAGCACCGCCCCGCCACTCGCATTGATCAGGGTATAACTCTGCACGCCGGTGCTGCTGACCGCACCCATTACCAGTTTCATCGGGGTGGAGTCTTTGAGCGCATTGCGCAGGTCAGCGGTCTGGGTGCTGTCGTAGATATCGGACTTGGTGTTCAGCACCGGCTGAGTGAAGCCGCCGGTGCCGGAGTTGCTGCTACCCGCGGTTGCCGTCAACGGCGCGGCAGCTGCAATGTCCTTGGCATCGGTCAGCACCACCGAAATCCCCGAGGCGCCAGTACGGGTAGGGATGACCTTGAAACTGTCACCGGCGGCCAGCGTATTGCCGTTGAGGCTCACACTGAAGCCATCGAACTGCTTGGGCGGATTGTCAGCCAGCGAACCGGCACCCACGCTCTCGCCATTGGGCAGACGGCGCACGCTGAAATTCGATGAATCGCTGAACGTCACTTCATAATCGTTGGCGGTCAGCTTGCTGGTGTCGCCGATCGTCACGTTGAGGTTGCCGGAGCCGACACTGTTGGTGGTTTTGCCGACGCTGCGCTGGGTGATGGCATCCGCACTGTTGATGCTGGAGAACAGGTTCGAACCGAAGTTGCCCTTGCTGTCGATACCCTGGCTCATCTGGCTGTTGACCTGATCGGACAGCACCATCGCGGTACGGCCCAGTTCATTGGTCGCGGGCACCAGCACTTCGTTGCGATAACGCAACAGACCACCAATCGAGCCGCCAGTAAGCACCGAGGTCACATCGGTCTGGGTCTGGCCGTAGGCAATCTGCACGTTGTACTGCAACGGATCGGACGGGCTCGGGCTGGCCGACATCTTGTAGGACGTGCCGCCACTGACCAGCGATTGTCCGGTGCCGGTATAAATGTCGAAGTTGCCGTTGTTCTCGACCACTTTCACGCCAACCAGCTCGTTGAGCTGACGAACCGCTTCACTGCGCGAGTCAAGCAGGGTGTTAGGCGTGGCATTGCCCGCCGACGCTTGTGTAATCTGCTTGTTCAGGCTCGCCAGCGTGGTGGTCAGTTCGTTGACCTGTTTGGTGAAGGTGTTGAGCTGCGTGTTGACGTTATCGTTCTGCGTGGACAACTGCGACGACACCGAGTTGAAGCGTGCGCTCAACGCGCCAGCCTGGGTCAGGAACGACGAGCGTTCTGCCGACTGCGTGGCGCTGGTGGCGATGCCCTGCATCTTGGTGAAGAAATCCGCCAGCTGCACGGAGATCCCCGTCGCACTGTCGGACAGCAATGTATCGGTCTTGCTGGCCTGACCGGAATAAGCCACTGCATCCGCGCTGAGGGCGGTGCTCGATTGCAATTGGGTGTCCAGATAGCTGTTGTAGATGCGACGTACGTCGGACAGCGTGGTGCCGGTACCGATGTAGCCCACACCCTGACCAAGAGCGATCTGCGCCGAAGCCGTGGTCAGCACCTGCTGACGCGAGTAACCCGCGGTATCCACGTTGGCCGTGTTGTTACCGATGGTGTTGATCGCGGCACTGCTGGCATTGATACCTGAGAGCCCAATTGAAATCAGCGACATGAGTCAAACCTTATAAAGTCGTGGAAGAGCCCGCTGCAGCGGCGTAAGTCTGGTAACTCTTCATCTGCTTGGCAATCTGCGAAATCTTGCTGGCATAGTCCGGGTCAGTGGCGTAACCGGCTTTCTGCAATTCTTTTACAAACTGTTCCGGTTTATCGGCCGAATTGACCACTTCTTTATAGCGACTGTTGTTCTGCAACAGACTGACCAGGTCGTGGAAGCTGTCGGCATAGGAATCGTAGGAACGGAAGTCCGCGGTTTCCTTGACCATCTTGCCGTCGCGGAACTCGCTGGTGATCGCGCGCGCTTCGGCACCCTTCCAGCTGCCTGCCGCCTTGATGCCGAACAGGTTGTAACTGCTGCTGCCGTCCTGCTGACGCATGATCGATTTGCCCCAACCGGTTTCCAGTGCCGCCTGCGCCACCAGCATGACCGGGTCAACGCCGATACGTGCTGCGGCTTCCTTGGCCAATGGCAGCATGGTTTCGACGAACTGATCGGCGTTGCTGAACGCACGCTTGGCCGGTGCCAGCGGTGGCTGGGCCATGGAACGCACGTACTCGGGCGCTGGCGCCAGGTTCGGATCGAGTGTCCAGTCGCCGTTGTTGCCTGTGCTGCCGGCTGTCGCGCGAGCGGGTACCGGGCTGTTGCTGACGGCGGTTGTAGCGGACGGCACGATGCCAGCCAGCAGACGATCGGTGAGCTTGGCGGGCAGGGACAGACGGCGGGCGTTGAGCAGCGCCATGTCATTGCGCCCTTCTCCGGACGCCGATGCCGCAGCCGCCGCCTGATCGGCAGCCGCCGAGCGCGTGGCCCACAATGGACGCTGGTAGACACTGGTCGCCAGACCGGTCTTGGCCGGCGCAGCGTCAGTAGCGGCCGTTGCAGCGTCGGTCGTATTGACCGGCGCGGCATGGTTTATCCCCTTGTCTTTCGACAATTGGCGCATCAGCACATCCTGCAGACCGATACCGTTGCCACGCGTGGAGAGTGTGACCGCCAGCTGCTGGTCATACATATCCTGATACTGCCGCGTGGCCGGGGTGTTCATCGGATTGTCCTTGGCCAGCACTTCGTTGGCCGAGCGCATGGCCTTGAGCATCTGGCTGACGAACAGCGACTCGAACTCGCGGGCCACTTTCTTCTGGTTTTCCACACTGTCCTTGTCGCCATGCTTCAGCGACGCCAGACGGTTGACGTCGGTGTACGCACCCGAGTCGACCGCTGACGAAATTCCGCTCTTGGGCATATCCATGCTCGAATCCTCAGATCACGATCAGGTCGGCTTGCAACGCGCCGGCCTGTTTAAGCGCTTCGAGAATGGCCATCAGGTCACCGGGCGCAGCGCCCACCTGATTGACCGCGCGAACGATCTCATCCAGCGTGGTGCCTGGACCGAACTTGAACATCGGGTGCAGCTCCTGCTGGGCATTGACCCGCGAGCGAGGCACTACCGCAGTCTGACCGCCGGACAATGCGCCCGGCTGGCTGACGATCGGGTCTTCGGTGATGGTCACGGTCAGGCTGCCGTGGGTTACGGCAGCAGGCGACACCTTGACGTTCTGACCGATGACAATCGTGCCGGTACGCGAATTGATGATGACCTTGGCAGCGGTCTGGCCGGGATCGACTTCCAGGTTTTCCAGAATCGACAGGTAGTCGACACGCTGACCCGGATCAAGCGGCGCGGTCACACGCACCGAACCACCGTCCAAGGCCTGAGCGACGCCCGGGCCCAACAATTCGTTGATCTTGTCGACTATCCGCTTGGCCGTAGTGAAGTCGGAACGGTTCAGGTTCAGGGTCAGGGTATTGCCCTGATTGAAGCCGCTCGGCACCGAGCGCTCGACCGAAGCGCCGCCAGGAATGCGTCCCGACGACGGGACGTTGACGGTAATCTTCGAACCGTCACGGCCTTCCGCATCGAAACCACCGACCACCAGGTTGCCTTGAGCGATGGCGTAAACGTTGCCGTCGACACCTTTCATCGGTGTCATCAACAGCGCACCGCCGCGCAGACTCTTGGAGTTACCGATCGAGGAAACGGTGATATCGACCGTCTGCCCCGGCTTGGCGAAGGCAGGCAGATCCGCATACACAGCGACCGCCGCGACGTTTTTCAGCTGCACGGTGCCCGAACCCGACGGCACCTTGATGCCGAACTGCGACAGCATGTTGTTGAAGGTCTGCAGGGTGAACGGGGTCTGGGTGGTCTGGTCACCTGTACCGTTGAGACCCACGACCAGACCGTAACCGATCAACTGGTTGGCCCGTACGCCGGAGATGCTCGCGATGTCCTTCAGACGCTCGGCGTGGACGCCGAACGCTGTGGACAACAACAAGGTCGCCGCTATCAGTTGCTTGAGCTTGATCATGTCTATCCCGCTATCAGAAAGGGAACAACGGGCTGAGGAAGAAGCGGTCGAACCAGCCTGGCTGGCTGGTATCGGCGAAGGCTCCGGTCCCCGAATAGGTAATACGTGCATCGGCGATACGGGTGGACGACACAGTGTTGTCGGTCGCGATGTCGTCAGCCCGGACCAGGCCGGCAATCCGCACCAGTTCGTCACCGGTATTGAGGGTCATCCACTTCTCGCCACGCACCGCCAGAATGCCGTTGGGCAGCACATCCGCAACCGTCACGGTGACCGAACCGGTCAGACTGTTGCTCTGTGCAGCCTTGCCATCACCCTTGGTGGTCCGCGCACCGTTGTAACCGGCATTCAGACTCAGGTCGTTGCCGCCAATCGGGTTGTTGGTGGTCAGACCCGAACCGAACAGCGAGGTCAGACCAATGCTGTTGGTGCTGTCCTTGGACATTGCCGAAGTGGCCGCCTTGCTCGCCGCCATACGCTCGGAGAGCGTGATGGTAATGATGTCGCCAATACGGAAGGCCTTGCGGTCGCCGTACAGGTTCTGCTCGAAACCGGCCTGATAGATGGCGCCATTGTTGGCAGCCGCCGACATGGGCGTACGCGGCAACACCGGAGCGTAATAAGGGTCATTGGGCTTGGCCGTCGGCGCAACACAGCCGGACAGCAGGGTGATCCCGCACAATGAAGCGATCAACACTGAAAAACGCGGAACACTAAGGCGGTTCATGACACTTGAAACCTCGCGGTGTAACAGGCGCTTATCAGGCGCCCCATCGGATTGAGCGGTTCTACGAGCAGCGACATCAAGGCCTTACAGGTTCTGCGTCAGGTTTTGCAGCATCTGGTCAGCGGTCGAGATCACTTTGGAGTTCATCTCGTAGGCGCGCTGGGTAGTGATCATGTTGACCAGTTCCTCAACGGTGCTGACGTTGGAGTTTTCCAGGGTGTTCTGCAGGGTCGGACCCAGGCCGTTAAGGCCAGGGGTGCCGATCTGCGGCGCGCCGCTCGAACCGGTTTCCAGGTACAGGTTGCCACCGATGGCCTGCAGGCCGGCCGGGTTGATGAAGTCGGCGGTCTGGATATTGCCGATGATCTGCGGCGTAGCGGTTGCGCCTGCCAGCGTGACGGAAACAGTACCGTCCTGACCGACCGTGAAGGTCTGGGCGTTCTGCGGAACGACAATCGCAGGCTCAAGGGCATAACCGTTGGCCGTGACGATCTGGCCGTTGGCGTCGAGGTGGAACGTACCGTCACGGCTGTAGGCAATGGTGCCGTCCGGCTGGGTCACCTGAAAGAAACCACGACCGTTGACCGCCAGGTCCAGCGGGTTGTTGGTGGTCTGCAGGCTACCGGCAGTGAAGTTCTTCTGCGTGCCGACAATGCGCACACCGGTACCCAGTTGCAGGCCGGAAGGCAGTTCGCTGTCCTGAGTGGACTGGGCACCCGGCTGGCGTTTGATCTGATACAGCAGGTCCTGGAACTCGGCCCGGTCACTTTTGAAACCGGTGGTCGAGACGTTCGCCAGGTTGTTGGAGATGGTGGTCAGGTTGGTATCCTGAGCGGCAAGGCCGGTTTTGGCGACGTATAGAGCAGGAAGCATGTGTGTTCTCCTCGAGCGCCGGTTTGTCGGCGCAAGCTGTCATTGATTAGCCAAGTTGCAAGACGCGAGCCATAGACTGATCGTCTTCTTCGGCGGTCTTCATCATCTTGACGTGCAATTCGAATTGACGGGACAAGGCCAGTACCGAGGTCATTTCCTCGACCGCATTGACGTTGCTCGCCTGCAGAAAGCCGGACTCGACCTGAACGGTGGCATCTGCGTCGGCAGGCCGGCCGGTCTTGGTATGGATCAGACCGTCAGGGCCCTTCTCCATGGTCTTCAGGTCAGGCCTGACCAGTTTGATGCGGTCGACCTGCGCCATCACCTGCGGACTCTCGCCCAGCGAACGAATGCTGATCGTGCCGTCGGCGCCGATCTCGATCTGCTGCTGAGGCGGCACGGCAATCGGACCGCCGTTGCCCATAACCGGCAAACCGCTGCCGTCGCGCAACACGCCCAGGGCATCGATGTTCATGCCGGAACTGCGGGTGTAGGCTTCACCGCCGTCAGGCGTCTGCACCGCGATCCAGCCATCACCCTTGACAGCGATGTCCAGCTCACGACCGGTCTGCACCATGGCGCCGGCGGAAAAGTCGGTCCCGGGACGCTCGCTCATGGCGTAGGCACGCGATGGCATGACCTCGCCAAACACCGGCATCGAGCGGGCCTGTTCAAGGTCACGCATGAAACCGTTGGTCGAGACGTTTGCCAGGTTGTTGGCATGAGCCTTTTGCGCGATCGCGTTTTCGGATGCACCGCTCATTGCGACGTAAAGCAACTTGTCCACAGTCTTCCTCCTCCGACAGACGCTTGCCGCCTGTAGCTGTTCTGAAAGGGTTAAAGCAATTTTTGAACCAACTTGTCAGGCTCGATACAAATGCCTGATTAGCCAGTAAAAACCGGCATTCGCCGACGGCCTGAGGAGCGCGCGTCAGCCAATAGCGGCGGTGGACTGCCGCCTGCCGCTTGCCAGACCGGAAACACCGCCAAAAAAACTTCATCGAACTGCGCCGAGAACCGGATCGACAGTGATAACCTTGCCGACACCGCAACCCTGAACGGGAACCGTCATGCCTTTTCGTGCGTGCATCATCGGTATCGCGAGCGCGAGCCTGATGACCCTTGCCCTGCTCTCTCAGGCCGATCCCGCCCACTATTACAAATGGCAGGGCGACAGCCGGATCGTCTGCGCCCAGGCCAGCCCGGGCCCAGGCTGGAAACGCTTGAAAGGCCACTTCATCAAAGCCGACTGCTCGATCTGATCAGGTCGACTGAATCAGCGTCTGCATCAACGTCACTTCGGTGGATATCGCCTTGGAGTTGGCCTGATAGGCCGTCTGGGCCTGGATCAGCGCAATCAGCTCATCGGCCAGCACGACGTTCGAACCCTCCAGCGCGCCACTGACGATACTGCCCAGCGTACCGACGCCCGGCACATCATATTCAGCCACTCCGGAATCAGCGGTGGCGGCCCAGCGTGTATCGCTACGCGGCTGCAAGCCATGGGGATTGGCGAAACTGGCGAGCATCACCTGACCGATATCTTTAGTCATGCCATTGGTAAACCCGGCACGCAGAATGCCGTCCCGGCCAACGTCGAGACTTTTCAACTCCCCTGCCGAATGGCCATCCACGTAGGCGGCGGAGCGCGAACTGGCAGCGTTGTGCTGAAGCAGATGGGTGAAGTCGATGGTGATGCCGTCAGCGCTGCCGGCCGCCCCGTTGGCTATCCAGCGCTCATGACTGGTGCCAGGATCAACCGCCATCACCGGCGACCAGCCCGTGAGTTTCAGCTGATTGCCATTGCTGCTGCTCAGACCCGGACTGCCGGTCAACGACGCAACAGTGCCATGCGAATCGAAGACGATATTCGCTGTCAGCGGCGTGGTGGAAGCGGAGTTCTGCGGGTTTCGATCGTCGATCAGCACGTGCATGCGCCAGCTGTTGGTGCCGTCCTTCACGAAATACTGTTTCAGCTCATGGGTGTTGCCCTGACTGTCAAAAATCTGGTTACCGAACATCCTGCTGTAAGTGTTCAGGTCTGCGGGGTTGAAATCCGGAACCGGCCGATGCATGACCGTATCGCCCGGGTCGAGCAGACTGGCCCCGGCATCGCTCAACGGCAACGAAACAGCCCCGCCGTTCAGCGAGCCGTTCGCCGCCCACGCGCCATTGATCTGCGTGGCAGGTACCCAACCCTGCAAGGCAAATTCGGTGTCCGAGACTTTGCTCAGGTGCTGATCATTGCCGCTGTACGACAGGGAGCCGTCAGGCTTGAGCTCAAGACTCACCTGCAACGGCGCTACGCTGTCGGGATCCACCGGATTGCGCCCGTCCACCAGCACATACATGGACCATTGATTAGCCTCGGTCTTGACGAAATACTGTTTGAGCTCATGATCGGCTGCGGGCACCGGAGTGATGCCCACATCCTGGATGGTCCGGGTGGCGACCCGTGTGAAGGTCGCGGGGTCGGCCGGGTCAAAGGTCGGCAAGCGGGCGAGCGAAGGCAGCGAGGCATCCAGATTGATAGTTTCGGCCACCGTGGTCGTGGCCCTGGCACCGACGTTGGACGTATCGATCTGCAGGTCCGTGCGGATACCACTGGCAATCTCGCCCTTGTCGTTTGCGGCGTAACCCTGCAAGCGCCCGCCATCGCTGTCGACGACAAAGTTGGCAGCATCCTTCAAAAAGGCGCCGGCCCGCGTATAGGCCAGTGAACCCTGATCACTGACCACAAAAAAACCGTTGCCCTGAATACGCATATCCAGGGCATTGCCGGAACTGATCACGGTTTCACCCTGATTGAAATTCTGCTGCACCGAAGCAAGTCGTACGCCATCGCCGACAGCGTGCTGCCCGGCCCCCAACTGTGCGGACGCATATAAAGCAGAAAACTGCGCACGAGACGACTTGAACCCCAGGGTACCGACGTTGGCAATATTATTGCCCGCCACTTCCAGTCGTTTATTGGCAGCATGAATACCGCTGATCGCTGTATTGAATGACATGAGAACTCCCTTGCCGCAAAGGCAATTCATAGAGGAGTTTTATTCTCACATCATCGTGCGTAGGAAGTTTCCAAGTAGGATGCGGGAGCCATCCGTAACTTTCAGCACTAAAAAAGACATAACAAAACACTTTGCAGACACCCATAAAAAAGCCCCTTTTTACAGGGGCTCTTTCAACACGTATCAAACAACGCGTGTTACGTCATCTGAATAGTGGTTTGCATGATGGTGCTTTGTGTGGAAATGGTCTTGGCGTTAGCCTGATAGTTGCTCTGCGCCTTGATCAGGTTAACCAGTTCCATGGTCAGGTCGACGTTGGATTCTTCCAGCGCCTGACCGGTGATGTAACCCAGCGTACCCGACTGTGGAGCGCCGCTCACCGGGACGCCGGAAGCGAACGTTTCACGCCAGTTGGTGCCGCCGGCCTGCGCCAGGCCTTGCACGTTGGCAAAGCTGGTCAGCGACGTCTGGCCGATCACCTGCGACTTGCCGTTGGTGTAAGTGGCGAACAGGTTGCCGCTCGAGTCAACGTTCATGCCGCTCAGCTGGCCAGTGGCGTAGCCATTCTGATCCTGCTTGAGCAGACCGGATACCGAAGCGGTCTGGGTAGTGCTCGACATGTCCAGCTTGATCGAAGCAGCGCCCGTCGCACCGTTGGCTGCCCAGGTAGCTGTCGTGCCAGTACCGACCTGCACGCCAGGCACCCAGTTGCTCACGGCGAATGTACCGTCAGCGTTGAACTTAATGTTGGCGCTGTCGGTAGGAACAGAGCCGCCGGCAGTGGTCACCAGATTGCCCGAGGAGTCGAATGTCAGGTCATTCTTGTCCGGCGCGGTGGACGTCGGATCGGAAATGCTGCGCCCGTCCATCAGGGAATACATCGACCAGGTATTGGTGCCGGTCTTGACGAAATACTGATCCAGGGTGTGCGCATTACCCTGAGTGTCGTAAGTCGGGGTGCTGTACTTGACGTTATAGCTATTGGTATCGGTCGCATCGAACGTCGCAACGGTCGGCAACGCAGTCGTCGAGTTCAGGTTGGCGGAGTTGGTGATCGTGGTCGTCGCCTTGGGCTCCAGATTGGACGCGTTCACACGCAGATCGCTGAGCGCGCCGGTCACCACAGCGCCATTGGCGTCAACGTTGTAACCCTGCAGCTTCATGTTGCTGCTATTGACGACGTAGCCTTCCTTGTCGGTGTGGAATGCACCGGCACGGGTATACAGCTTCTCGCCGTTATTGCTCATCATGAAGAACCCGTCGCCATTGATGGCCAGGTCCAGACTATTAGCTGTTCCGGTGGTCAGGCTGCCCTGAGAGAACTGCTGGGAAACCGCAGCGGTTGTCACACCACTGCCGACGCTGGTATTGCCGGAAGTACCGCGAATCGACTGAGCATATTGATCAGCGAACTCGGCACGTGACGATTTGAAACCGGTTGTCGCGACGTTGGCAATGTTGTTGCCGGTAACGTCGAGACTTTTGTTTGCAGCATAGAGCCCACTAAGGCCGATATTGAAAGACATGTTTCACTCCTGCGCCGTAGCGGCTCTACAATCCGATAGTTTGAACTTTGGACAGGGCGACACTGCCGCTGGCCAGGTTAAGCGTTGTTTCTGCGCCATTGACACCCAGCGTGACACTGTTGACCGTGGCGGGCAGGTAAGTTGAAAACTGTGTGTTCTTGCCTTCGACCGAGCCTTCAGCCTTGAAGCTGTAAGTGCCCGATGGCAGCTGGGTACCGCTTGAGTCCGTACCGTCCCAGGCAAAGCTGGTGGTACCGGCTTTTTGCGTGCCCAGGTCGACACTGTCGACCAGATTCGATTGCGCGTCGTACACCTTGACCGTCGTTAGCGAGCTTTCGCTCGGCACCACGATCGAACCGGTCAGGCCTTTGGTGGTATCGACCGAGGTGCTGCTCGCATCGATGATCACTGAGCGACCGACCAGTGACGAGGCCTGCAAGGCCTGCGACGACTTGTAGCTGCTGGCGATCGTGTCCACCGTCGACGTCAGGTTCTGCATGCTTTCAAGGCTGCTGAACTGCGCCAGTTGCGCCACGAACTGCGTGTTGTCCTGTGGATCCAGCGGGTTCTGGTTCTTCATCTGCGTCACGAGCAACTGCAGAAAAGAGTCCTTGCCCAGCGTGCCGGTAGAATTCGTCGCGGTGGGCGTCGGATTCTGCAGCGTATTCAAAAATGTCGATGAAACGCTGTTTGCTGCGGTGCTATCAACGGCCATAACGTTCGCCTTCTATCACTGACCGAGGGTCAGAACCTTCTGCATCATGGATTTAGCGGTGTTCATGATTTCTGCGTTGGTCTGGAAAGACCGGCTGGCAGAAATCATGTCGGCCATTTCTTCCACGACATTGACGTTGGGGTAGTAGACATACCCGTCCTTGTCAGCGGAAGGATGATTGGGCTCGTAACGTGCTTCCAGGTTCGAGCTGTCTTCGATGATGCCGTTGACCTGAACACCCTGCCCGGCTTCGCCCTGGTCCTGGAACAGCGAACCACCTGTGGACTGCTGACCCTGCATCACGGTGGCGAACACCGGGTGACGGGCGCGATAGGTCTGGTCCATGCTCGAAGACACGGTCTCGGCGTTGGCGATGTTACTGGCCGTGGTGTTCAGACGCGTGGTCTGGGCACTCATGGCGCTACCGGCAATGTTGAACACATTGGCTAGTGACATGAATTATTCTCCGCGAAGGGCTGCAACCAGCCCCTTGAACTTGCTGTTGAGCAATGTGAAGCTGGCCTGGAAGCCCATGGCGTTCTCGGTGTAGCTGGCCTGCTCGACCTGGGAATCAACGGTGTTCTGGTCCAGCGAAGGCTGCGACGGCGTGCGATACATCAGCGTCCCGTCGTCATTGCCCATGCCCTCGGCTTCGATATGGCGGCTGTTGGTCTTGTTCAGCGCGAAGTGACCGTTCTGGACCTTGTCGTTTTCGGCAGCCAGCACCGAAGAGAAGTCCAGATCGCGAGCCTTGAAATTCGGGGTGTCGGCGTTGGAGATGTTGTTGGCCAACACCTCTGCACGCTGAGCCCGGAAGTTCAGAGCCTTTTCATGTATGCCTAGCGCTTTATCGAAGCTGATGCTCATTTCGGGAAACCTTTGCCGGTTGACCTGATTCTGTTGTTACTGACAAAGCAATCGGCGTGCCATGTTGTAAAAGCCAATGTTTGCAGGGTCCACAGGCGGCGGCGAGGCGGCAATGCCAGAAAAGCGGCAAGGCATTTCCGCTGTGGAGGGGTAAAGCGGCAAGGTGGGTGCCGTTTTTTTGCCAGTACCGGCTTGCCGCCTGGCAATCGTGGCCCTTCATCATTGCCTCAACCGGACACCCAATAAAAAAGAGACCCGAAGGTCCCTTTGACGATTGATCAGAGGCCAAGCTCGCTCAACCCCGGGTGATCATCCGGTCGGCGCCCCAGCGGCCAATGGTATTTGCGCTCGGACTCGGCGATCGGCAAATCATTGATGCAGGCAAAGCGCCGTTGCATGAGGCCGTTTGCAGCGAACTCCCAGTTTTCATTGCCATACGAACGGAACCAGTTGCCGGAGTCGTCATGCCATTCGTAGGCATAGCGCACGGCGATGCGGTTATCGGTGAATGCCCAGAGCTCCTTGATCAGCCGGTAGTCCAGTTCCTTACGCCACTTGCGTTCCAGAAAGGCCTGGGCCTCTGCGCGACCATTGACGAACTCGCTGCGGTTACGCCAGTAGGTGTCTTCGGTGTAAGCCAGTGCGACTTTCGCCGCATCGCGTGAATTCCAGCCATCCTCGGCGCCACGGACTTTCTGGACTGCAGTCTCCAGGGTGAAGGGTGGCAATGGCGGTCTTCCTTTATCACTCATCTCAGCGTCCTCAGAACGGTTTGTAGGGCAGGAATTTTCCATCGAGGGTGATCACGGCTCGCTCTCCCCCTTCCGGATCGTCGACTTTCTTGATGTCGAGCTTGAAGTTGATTGCGCTGATGATGCCGTCGCCGAACTGCTCATGCACCAGTGCTTTCAGCGTTGTGCCGTAGACCTGAACCATTTCATGGAAGCGGTAGATGGTCGGGTCGCTGGAGACGTCTTCGACATTGCCGCGCAACGGGATGGTTTGCAGTTCGGCGACCGCGTCCCGGTCCAGTCCGAGACGCTCGGCGACCACCTCGGCCACCGCCTGCGGCAAAGGGTGCTGCCCAAGCAATGCAGCGGTGACATACACCACGCTCAACCCCGTACCTTCTGCAAGTCCCGCCCAGGTCAGGTTCTTCGCAGTCTTGGCCTGCAGCACACGTTCAGTCAGATGCTGGCGCGGCGCTCGGGAAATATTGCTGTGCGGCATAGGTAACCCTCCGGAATGAATTCACATCACTCACAGGATCGGCAACTATCACCATAAGATCCAAGACTGATTTATGATCATCGCCATAACCCTGACTTATGGTGATGCTGTGCTGTTACGCCATATACGTTATTTGCTGGCAGTCGCCGACCATGGCAATTTCACCCGGGCGGCCGAGGCCCTGCATGTCTCGCAACCGGCGTTGTCGCAACAGATCAGGCAGCTGGAAAGCAGTCTGGGTGTGCAACTGTTCGACCGCACCCGCCGCAGCGTCGTGCCGACCGATGCCGGCCGCGTGTATCTGGACCACGCGCGTCGCTGCCTGCTTGAGCTGGATGCCGGGAAGCGTGCGCTCAACGATGTCAGCGACCTGTCACGCGGACAATTGCGCCTCGGCGTCACGCCTACCTTCAGTGAATACCTGATAGCGCCGCTGATCGACCGCTTCAGCGCGCTGTATCCGGGAGTGGCAATCATCCTCACGGAGCTGCCTCTGGAGCAGATTACCGAGGCACTGATCAGTGACGCGCTCGATCTGGCCATCGGTTTTGCCGGCAGTCACGCTGTCGAGATAGACAGCCAGCCGCTGTTCGATGAACAACTGTGCCTGGTCATGGCCAAACCTGCCTCCGAGAAGCAGGCCGCGCTGACACTTGAGGACCTGCAAGCGCTTCGCTTCGCCTTGCTGGCCCCCGGATTTGCCACTCGCCAGCTGCTGGATGCCTGGTGCCAGATGCAGAACTTCAAGCCGATCATTGGCCTGGAAGCGAACTCGATTGCCATTTTGCTCAAGGTCGTCGCCCAGGGCCGCATGGCGACCATTCTTCCCGATGCCATCGTTCGCAAGCAGCCCGGGTTGTGCGAAGTCCAGACGATCCCTGCCCTGCCTGGGCGAACGGTTGCGCTGCTGCGGCGTAAAAACGGCTACCAGAGCGCCGCCGCCAAGGCTTTTGCAAAACTGGTGAACGGCAGTAGTACGCAAACCTGAGCCCGATGGGCAGACGGTCAGAGCTATTTTCGACCGCGCACAAAAAAAGAGACCCGAAGGTCTCTTTGTTCATGACAGGCCACTGACAGACCGTCACTTGGCCTTGTAGATGATCCCGGGGCTGCACTGAACCATCTGATAGTGATCCGGCAAACCATTGAGCGCTTCGGAAGCCCCGAGAAACAGGTAGCCGCCTGGCTTGAGCGTGCCGTGGATGCGCAGCAGGATGTCTTTCTTCACTTCGGCGGAGAAGTAGATCAATACGTTACGGCAGAAAACGATGTCGAACTTGCCCAGCGAGGCGTAGCTGTCGAGCAGGTTGAACGAGCGGAACTCCACACGACTCTTGATCGGCGCCTTGACCACCCAGCGGCCCGGACTTTTTACGTCAAAAAAGCGCTGCAGACGGTCCGGCGACAGGCCGCGACCGATGGCCAGGCTGTCGTACTCGCCGGTCTTGCAGTTATTGAGCATCAAGCCCGACAGATCGGTTGCGACGATCTGCACGCCCGATTTGAGCTGTCCCTGATTGGCTCGCTCGAACTCATCGATGGACATCGACAGCGAATACGGTTCCTGACCCGACGAACAGGCGGCCGACCAGATGCGCAGACGCTGACCAGGACTGGCCTTGATCTGCTCGGGCAAAACCTTGTTCTTCAACACTTCGAACGGATAGGTGTCGCGAAACCACAGGGTTTCGTTGGTGGTCATCGCATCGACCACCTGCTCGCGCAAACCACTGCGCGGCTGGGTCTGAATGCGCTGGACCAACTCGCCAAGCGACTTGATGCTTTGCTGCTCCATCAATTTGTTGAGGCGGCTGGACACCAGGTACTGCTTGTTTTCCCCAAGCAGAATGCCACAGGCTTTTTCCAGAAATACCCGGAACTGATCAAAATCCAAATTACCCGTAGACAAAGTGCCGCCTCTCAAATCATGTGAATCACCGGGGACGACGCCCCCGGCTGGTTATTCTGCTGCCTTGATCCGCGCAACGACCCTGGCCGCCAGATCATCAGGCCTGAATTTCGCGAGAAAATCATCCGCGCCGACTTTCTTGACCATCGCCTGGTTGAATACCCCTGACAGCGAGGTATGCAAAGTGATGTGCATCTTCTGCATGCGTGGATCATTGCGTATTGCTGCGGTAAGGGTATAGCCATCCATCTCCGGCATTTCAATGTCGGAGATCATCATCAGGAACTCTTCTTCAGGTTTTTTGCCTTCTGCGACCATCTTGAGCAGGTAATCCAGCGCCTGACGACCATCGTTGAGCGCTACGACTTCCACCCCGACGGTTTCCAGGCAGCGGCTCACCTGCTTACGGGCCACCGACGAGTCGTCGACCGTCAGCACGCGAAGGGAGACAGCCTTGTGCTGAACCTCGGCGTCAATGACACCGACCGAGATTTCTTCGGACACTGGCGCGACTTCGGCGAGAATTTTCTCGACGTCGATGATTTCCACCAGCTGGTTATCAACCCGGGTCACGGCGGTCAGGTAATGATCGCGCCCGGTGCCCTTGGGTGGTGGATGAATCTCTTCCCAGTTCATGTTGACTATGCGTTCGACAGAATGCACCAGAAAGCCCTGAACCTTGGTGTTGTACTCGGTAATGATGACGAAGGAATTAACCAGCGAAATCATCCCTGTGGAACCTGTCGCCATTGCCAGATCCATGATCGGGATCGTGCCGCCACGAATATTGGCCACGCCCCGAACGATCTTGCTCGATTTGGGCATGATGGTGAGTTTCGGGCATTGCAGTACTTCTTTTACCTTGAAGACGTTGATCCCATAGAGCTGCTTGCCGTCGAGACGGAACAAGAGCAGCTCCAGGCGATTCTGACCCACCAGCTGAGTTCGCTGGTTTACCGAATCCATTACACCTGCCATGCCGAACCCCCTTACAAAATGACCGCCGCCCAGACACCAGATCAACAAGCGGCACGGGCTTTGCTATTTATTACTTCATGAACGCAAAGACGACAATTTCTCGACACCTCGCATTAGAAACCCGCAGGCTTCTGTGCGCAATCGCCCTGCTGTGCCTTTCCAGCACGGTGACCCTCGCTCGTGCCGAGAATTTCACACTGCCTGAGCAGCTTATCGGCGTCACCCAAGGGTTTCTTGAGTTCACAGTAGAAGACTATTTGGCAACCAACCAGATTGACGGGCGTCATGAGATACAGGTCAAGCAGCTCGACCCGCGTTTAAGGATGGGTGCCTGCGACAAGGATTTGACAGCCACACTGGAAAGTCCGCGCCCGGTTGGCCGGGTTACCGTGCGGGTACGCTGCGAAGGTTCTTCGCCCTGGACGGTGTTTGTGCCCGCCCAGGTGTTGCTGTATCGCAACGTCGTGACCGTGATGCGCCCGCTCAAACGTGACGCGATCGTCACCGAAGAAGACGTTGCGATGCGCGAGCGGGATGTCAGCAGCCTGGGTCAGGGTTTCCTGGCATCGCTGGATCAGGCAGTCGGTCAGAAGGTTGTCCGACAGATGGTCATCGACCAGGTCATCACCCCGGTGGCGCTTGAGCAGCCACAAATGATTCACAAGGGCGATCAGGTGGTGATCATCGCCCGCAGCGGCTCGCTGGCGGTGCGCATGCCCGGCGAAGCGATGTCCGATGGAGGCTTCAACGAACAGATACGGGTGAAAAACCTCAATTCCCAGCGGGTGATCAAGGCAAGTGTCACCGGCCCAGGGCAGGTGGAAGTCGCTATGTAGTGCATTGATGGTGGCGCGAAGGGTGTGTTTTTTTTAGACTGCGGGGAATGCCCGACGGCAAATGTCGTCTATTGGGAAGCTTTCTCACAATCAGCCTAAAGTTTGATGGGGGTTGGCCGAAAACAAGGCAAGCGTCCAAACACCCAGAGGTTTTTTCAATCATGGTCATAGATTTCAGTCGCCTTAACAACTCACAGTCTGTTGCCGGTGCTTCACGTACCAGCGCCAGTAAAGACACCGCCAAAACCGATGCTCCAGCCCCTGCCGTCACCGCAGGTGTCAAAAGCACCGGGGAAACTTTTTCCTTGAGCAGTGAGGCTCAACAGTTGCAGAAAATCACGGACAAGCTGACCGATCTGCCAACCGTCAACAGTGCTCGGGTTGCCGAGCTCAAACAGGCCATCGCCGACGGTAGTTACACAGTGGACAGCAACCGTGTCGCCAGCAAACTGTTGAATTTCGAAACCCAACGCTAAGCCAAGGCTGGCGCTGGATATTCTGGACGCTTAAAAACCAGAGCATGCGATGCAAGACACTACTTTGCTGCAGATGATCACTGACGACATGGTTTCGGCCCGACAGCTTCTTGAGCTGTTGCAGGCCGAATCACTGATTCTTCACGGCCGCGACATGGGCGAGATGGAGCAGGTGCTGGCGCAGAAACAGGCGCTGGTCATTCTTCTCGACCAGCATGGTCGCAAACGTAGCCAGGTGCTTGCGGGCATGGGGCTGCCTGCCAATCGCAGTGGTCTCCAGCAACTGGCCAGCCAGTCGGATATCGGTGAGCAATTGCTGCTGGCCGCCGACGAACTGAATACGTTGATCAACGAATGCCAGACGCTCAACGAGCGCAATGGTAGTCTGATCCAGTTGCAACAGGTCAGTACCGCTCACCAGCTTCGCATCCTGAACGGTGGCGATACGCCTACACTCTATGACAGCCGCGGATCGACTGCGCTTAGAGCAAAACCACGCCCTCTGAGCCAGGCGTAACTTCCTGTATCAAGGTTTCGTGCATAGTGGCAGAATGCCTGCTGTTGCGTTGCCGTAGTATTTTGCCTGGAGATTCAAGAACGTGAATGGCTCAAGCGCGGACGATGCTCCGCAGCCCCCGAAGGTTCTCAATACACCTTTGGAAATTGCCGCTAACCTGCGGCTGCTACTCGAGAGTCATGATCCTCTGATCATTACCTTTCACGAGCGTCCCCAGCGCTTTCAGAGTTATCTGCTTGAAGTCGACCGTGACAACAACGTCATGGCCCTCGACGAAATGATCCCCCGCGATGGCGAACGCTTTCTGAGCAACGGCGAATCCTTCCGTGTCGAAGGCTTTCATGACGGCGTGCGGATTGCCTGGGAAAGTACTGCGCAGATGGACATCCTCAGCACCGACGGTCAACGCATGTACCGCGGCCCGATGCCTGAGGAAGTGGTTTATCACCAGCGCCGCAACGCCTTCCGGGCCGCGCTGAAGCTGGCGCAGCTGGTCGACGTCGAAATCGGCGGTGACCGCCTGAAATTCACGCTGGCCGGCAAGCTGCTGGATATTTCTGCCACCGGTTGCAAATTGCGCTTCGAGGGCGACGTGTCCGATCGCATGCAATTGGGCCAGGTATACGAGCGTTTCGTTGCCAAGCTGCCTTTCGGCGCCATGACAGCACCTGTCGAGTTGCGCCACCTGCATTTCGAAGAACGATTCAACACCACCTTTGCCGGCGTGCGCTTCCACAACATGAGTGGGCTGGTGCAGCGTCAGGTCGAACGTTTCGTCTATCAGTTACAGCGCGAAGCACGGCGCTTCGACAAAGACGACGACTTCTGACGCTCACCTGAATCCCCCGGCGATTGCGGCATTGCTGCCGCAATCGTGCACTGCCCTACCCCTCAGGCCTTCCAGGTCTCGCTTTCACGCTCGCGTTCATGCTCATCGGCTTCGGTTGTTTCCGCACCTGCAGCCGGCTCGCTCTGCGCCAGAACCTCGCTTTCTGCCTCGGCCTCTGCTTCAGACACCACCTCGGGATCCGCCTCTGGCTCAGGCTCAACGGTTGCCTGCATCTGCTCCTGAACCACCTGCTCATCGACACGCGGGTCAAGTGCAACCACCAGTGGCGAACTGGACATACTGTCCGGCATCGCAACGTGGTGCAGCGGTGCGTTTTCGACCTGGTGCAGGTGAGTGACCGCCTTGGGCCTGATCAGCAGCACCAGAATCACACCCGCGCCACAGACGAACGCATAGAGCATGTGCCCGCCAAACAGCTTCATCACCACACCTGCGGCCAACGGACCGATACTGGCGCCAATGCCATAGGTCATGAGCAACATGGCCGTCAGCGACACCCGGCGCTCGGCCTCGACGTGGTCATTGGCGAAGGCCACTGCCAGTGGATAGAGGCAGAACTGCATCAGCGAAGCCAGAAACCCGACACCGAACAGCACCTCGACCGGCACGCTGGGAAACACCGCCAGCGGTAACGACGCCACCACCAGGGCGGCGGCAAAGATACGCATCAGTACGGAACGGTCATAGCGGTCGGACAGCAGGCCCAACGGCCACTGCACCAGAAACCCGGCCAGAATGCAGCAGCCCATGAACAGACCGACCTGCTCGGTGGACAGCCCCTGCTCGGCGGCGTAGACCGGCGCCAGGCCGTAGAACGAACCGATTATCAGACCGGCGCCCAGTACCGCCGTCAACGACTGCGGCACACGTTTCATGAAGAAGCGCGGCTCCAGTGGTGCCGGATGCAGAGGCGCCGGGTGAATCGCCCGGGTCATGGCGACGGGCACCAGGCACAGTGCGAAACACAGCGCTACCAGCATCAGCAGCTCAGGCCCCAGTTGCGGGTGCACCACCAGCACCAGCTGACCCAGTACCAGCCCCAGGTAGGATGCAATCATGTAGCCGCTGAAGACCATGCCGCGCTGTTTGGCGGCCGCCTGCTCGTTCAGCCAGCTCTCGATGACCATGTATTGGCACATCATGCCCAGACCGACGATCACCCTCAGCACCAGCCAGGCGGGCAACCAGCTGATCAGGCCATGCCCCAGCACCGCCGCACCGACAATGCCGGCACAGGTGGCGTAGGCGCGAATATGTCCGACACGGCCGATCAGGCGGTGACCGATCTTGCCGCCCAGCACCAGACCGAAATAGTTGGCGGCCATCAACGCACCGACCCACAGGCTGTCAACCTGATCGGCCGCCAGGCGCAGGGCCAGATAAGTGCTCAGCAGACCCGAGCCGATCAACATCATCAACGAGGCAAAATAAAGCGCTCGAAAGGACTTCCAGATTTGGCGCATCAACTTTCCAAAAATAGGGAGTCGCCCGACTGGGCGAGCCCGACACTGCGATTCTTAAACCTGAGCAGCCAGCACGCGCCGTTCCCAGGGGGTTATCTCGTCGAAAAAACTGGTCAGTTCCAGGGCCTTCGACGCAATGTAGCCTTCGATGAATTCATGACCAAACAGTTCCTTGGCCAACTGACTGCTTTTCAGACGCTCCAGAGCAGCGTGCAAGGTACACGGCAGTAACAATTCTTCCGGCACCTCCAGTTCGCCCTGCAGCGGCGGCGTCGGTTCCAGTCGCTGCTCGATGCCGTGCAACCCGGCCGCCAGACTTGCAGCGATGGCCAGATAGGGATTGGCGTCAGCGCCCGGCAGACGATTCTCCACCCTTCTGGCCGCCGCTGCACTCGACGGAATACGTAATCCGGCAGCGCGATTGTCGTAGGACCAGCAAGCGTTGTTGGGCGATGCATAAGGATGGCACAGGCGCTGGTAGGAATTCACATTGGGCGCGAACAGCGCGGTGAAGTCCGCCATGCAGGCTTGCTGGCCGGCAATGAAATGACCAAACGTGTCGCTCGGCTCACCCTGCGCATCACTGAATACATTCACTGCGCCCTCTGCTGCCACCACGCTCTGATGGATATGCATCGAACTGCCCGCCGTATGGGCGAGCGGTTTGGCCATGCACACCACGATGAGCCCGTGTTTGAGCGCAACCTCCTTGAGCAGGTGCTTGAACAGAAAAGTCTGATCGGCCAGCAGCAGCGGATCGCCATGCAGCAGGTTGATCTCGAACTGGCTGACACCCATCTCGTGCATCACCGTGTCACGCGGCAGCCCCAGCGCTGCCATGCAGGCATACACCTCGGCAAAAAAAGTCCGCAAGCCGTTGTTGGAGCTGACGCTGAATGCCGAGTGCCCCTGTTCGCGTCGCCCGTCCAGCCCGGTCGGCGGCTCGAATGGATAAAGCGGCTCGGGATTGGGCGCGAAGACAAAAAACTCGAGTTCGGTGGCCACCACTGGCACCAGGCCCCGCTCGGCATAACGGCCAATAACTGCCTTGAGCTGATTGCGGGTGGAGAGCATGCACGGCTGGCCATCGAGGTCCTGCGCATCACAGATGGCCAAGGCACGCGGCGAGGTGCTCCAGGGCAGCCGGTGGAGCTGCTGCGGATCACTGATCAGTGCCAGATCGCCGTCGTCACTGCCGTAAAAGCGCGCCGGCGGATACCCGCCCATGATGCATTGCAGCAACACGCCGCGCGCCAGCTGCAAACGGCGACCTTCGAGAAAACCTTCAGCCGTCATTACCTTGCCGCGCGGTACACCGTTCAAATCCGGGGTTACACACTCCACTTCATCAATGCCCATCAGCATTTCTTTCTGCGAATGGGGGTCATTGCCTGTCATGGGTCAGTCCTTTTAGTTGAGCAGCAGACGCCAAGCTTCAACCTTCAGACTGCAATCTTCAAGCACCGCGCTCCAGGCTGCCGGCCTGCCGCTAAGCGTGTCAGAGAACCGGGTTATGGAAAGGTGTCCCGGTCACTTCGATGAACTCCTTTCGGTAGTCTTCGTTTTCCGGGTCGACCACAAGGGCCTGGCGCAGGAATTCGACGCCTTCGGCCACATTGCCCAACTGACGACTCAGGGCGCCGGCGAGGTGCAGCCTGGTGGCATCGAAAAAATTGAATGACAGCATGATCTTGGTCAGCGTCAACGCGTTCTCGAGCTTGCCCGCCATCAACAACTGGTTGAACTGGGTATTGAAGTCGCCGAGATCCTGCCACTTTTCGGCAGACAACCCTTCGACTTTGCGGAGCACGACGGTGTGGCCGTTGCCCACTTTCGAATCGGTCTCTTCGACGCACTCGATGTACCAGCAACCCAGGCCTGACGAGTTAACGTAATTCACAGCACGAAGCATGCTTTGCAGGGAAAAGACCTGATAGTGACCGCGCCATTCACCTTCCGTGACGGTGGTCATGTCGACCTTGTTTTCATAGTCCTCGATCATCTGCGTCAGCGTCGTCAAACGACGCGCCCGATCGGTCTTGGCTGCCGTGCGCTTGGGAAAGATGCAGAAGAATACCCCGCCGTTCTTCAGCACTCTGAAGGATTCGACGTACGCAGAAAACAGATTGGGGACGTGCTCGATGACGTGCGAGCTGATCAGATAGTCAACCGACGAGTCTGGCGTATGGATGCATTGAAAATCGCCCAGCATGTCGACCTTCGAAACGTCGCCCGACACTTTCATCTGCTCGACGAAGTACTGCTGATAGTCTTCCATGTCGCGGGGGTGCAGAAAATCGACACCGTTGCACGGCGCAACGTTGAGGCAATGGGCAAGGTTGAACGCGTTGTGAGCCGCTGCGCCCAACTCTATTCCGTGCCCCTGGCAGTACTTTTTAGCTAACAGCATCACCCACCCACCGCTCATCGTGATATCGAATACAGCCTTTCAACGATTTCGGCGGTGCCCGCTAAAACTTTAACCGGCGCCTCCCCCTGGCCTTGGCGCACCAGCAATTGGCGCAAATATTGCAAACCACCGCGTACATACGTCGATTTACGTCAGCGCAGGCCTGAACTGACCGCCACGCTGCGACGCCAATCAACAACAATCACGCTAGGCTCTGTACGAAAAGTCGGCGAGCGAAGGTCAGGCGAGGCAAAAACAGGCGAGGAACGGCCGGGGTCGCGTTCGACTCTACGTGTTGTAAATGAGCATTCCGAGCCTGTTTTTAACGAAGCATCACCGAGCGCAGCCACTTTTCGTACGGAGCCTAACGCCCAAGAGAACAGAGGATCACCATGATCAATGGTCAAAAGGTTGGCTGCGGAATCGTCACCTACAACCGTCCTGCGCTGCTGAAAAAACTTTACGATTCCCTGCCTGCCGAGATCATCGACTGCGTTGTCATCATCAATGACGGCGATGTATATCCGGAGTTTTCCGCGTATGACAGCGAGGTCTTCTTCAACAACGAAACCAACCTCGGCGTTGGAAAATCCAAGAACAGAGCCTTGTCGCGACTCATGGATGCCGGGTGCGAGCACCTGTTCCTGATTGAAGACGACATCTATATAAAAAGCCCGGAAGTATTCGAGCTTTATATTCTGACCTCGACGCTGACCGGCATTCAGCACCTCAACTACAGCCAGCATGGTCTGATGAACAAGACGCCGTCCGGCGAGGCCAACGCGGTGTACCGGATTGACTACGGCAATGGCATCAACCTGCCCTTGTACCGCCATTGCGTCGGTGCGTTTTCCTACTACTCCAGACGCAGTCTGGAAGCCGCCGGCCTGATGGACGAGACGTATCACAACGCCTTTGAACACGTCGATCACACACTGGCCATCATCAACCAGAACATGCACCCGCCTTTCTGGTTTTTTGCCGACATCGATAATTCGCAACTGTACCTGGGGGACGAGCCCTGGACGCTCGAAGGCTCAACGATTTCGTCCGACACCCTGCACCGCAAAAACGCCCTCGCGGCCATTGAACACTTCACGCTCAAGCACGGCTGCGAACCGGTCAGACATCCGTTGGCGTCTGATCAGGAACTGATGGACAGCCTGAACAGCATCAAACAGAACTTCGGATTGAATATCTAAACGCCGAACCAGCCCCGCAATCCTGACAAGGCGTTGCGGGGTACTCGTTGCAAGGCCGCTGCCTCAGGGCAGGGTCATACTGAACATCGCCCCGCCCAGCACCCCGCCGTTGGCGATTTCAATGCGTCCGCGCATGCCGTTGCGTACATGCAACTGGGCAATGTGTGCAGCGAAGTACAAGCCCAGGCCAGTACTGCCGCTGCCCTGGTTGATGCCCTGCACGTATTCGGTCTGGCGCTCGATCAGATACGCCGGGTAACCGGGGCCGTCGTCATTGATGGTGATCTTCAACTGCCCGCCTTCATCACCAACACTGACAACGATCTGCTCACGGGCGAAACCGATGGCGTTGACGATGATATTGCCCACCACCGAGCCGATCAGTTCGCGGTCGAAAAAGCCCAGGGGGCTTGCCACATCGATCGCATGACGGGCGGCAATGCCGCGGCTGCCCAGCACGTCCTGATGATGGGCCAGTTGCGCTTCGATGAAATCGTCCAGTTCGTGGTAATCCGGACGCAACGGCATCTGGTTGACACCCAGTTTATAGAGGCCGAGCAACTGCACGAGCATGCCATTGAGGTTGGCAAACTCATAGTCGATGACGCCGTGCTCCGGCGTGTCACGCTGCTGCACCGAAAGCTTCGCCTGCCATTGGCTGTGCGCCTGGGTCAGCGTCGCCAGCGAGTTCTTCATGTCGTGCACCGTGGAGGCGATCACCATGGAAAAGTCGAGGCCCTGCTCTGTCTCTTCATTCATGCGCTGAACGCCCTCTCCCTGAGTTTGTGGTAGCGCTCATAGCGTGGATCGCTTTCCGGGATCTTGCCCAGCATGGTCAGGCTGGCACGACACTCGTCAATTCCGGCCTGGCCTAGATCCTGTCCAGGGTGAAGCAGCGACTGCACCATGTTCAGCACGATACTGATGTTCTTCGGCTGCAAGCCAAGCGCACTGCGGAAAAATGCCTGTGCTTCGGTGAGGTTGCCGGCCTTGTAGCTGCGCACGCCTTGCAGGTTGAAATCGACAGCCGCCTTGCTGGCCCCCAGAATCGCCGGATCATCGGTCATGCTGGCAATGCTTTTCATCACCGCAGGATCGTCGCCATAGGCTCCCGCACAACTCTTCAAGACGCCGGCACCGGCCTCTTCCTGACCGAGCTGCTTCAGTTGCGCAGCCACCATCAGTGCGGCGTCGGCACTGAGCACCTGCTCCATGCCATCCAGTCTGGCCATTGCCTGCTCGGTGAGCTTGGCTGCGGCTTCCGGGTCCGAATGCTGCAGGCTGGCCGCCTTCATCAGCCGGGTGCGCACTTGCAGACCTTGATCGTCGCCATGCTCCTTGGCAACGTCGACGAGGGCGTTGTTGATCTCGACGCGGGTGCGCGCATCAAGACCCTGATCGCCGCCCTTGCTGATCAACGCGTGAGCCAGCCCCAGATTGGTTTCCGGATCCTTGAAACGCGAATGCTGACCTTGGGAGACGGCCTGGCGATAGGCCTTGGAGGCACTTTCGAAGTCCTCGTTGCCCAGCGCTAGCTTGCCCAGCAGCTTCTGTCGACGCACCGCCAGCGGCGACAGGCGCACTGCGCTTTCCAGCACAGACTGCGCGCGTTTGCCATCGCCAAGCGCCACCAGCACATCAGCGAGGCCATCGAACAGCGCAGGCATGGTCGGAAACGCCTTGATCGCCTGCTCGTAGACAGCCTGTGCCTCGGCGGTCTTGCCGCGCTTGAGCAGCAGGCTGCCCAATGCACCGTAAGCCCACGGCGTGGCCCGATCAGCCAGAATGGTCTTGAGGAACGCTTCCAGGGGCTCGTTCTGCTTCAGATCACGCAAGGCATCGGCCTTGTAACGCAGGCACAACGGCGCATAACGCGGGTCCTGCTCGATCAGCTTGTCGCACGCGGCCAGCACCTCGGCCGGCTTGCGACGGTCGAGGGCCTGCAGAATCGGCTTGAGCAAGGTCTTGCGCTGCACCAGCTTTTCCAGCCGCTGGGCCAGCCCGGCGCGGTTGAACGGCTTGGTCAGGTAACCATCCGGCTCCCACTCAAGCGCACTCATGACCATCGCCTGACTGTTTTCGGCAGTGACCATGATGAATACGCTTTCGTAACTCAGCAGCCGCTCGATCATCAGGTCTTCCAGCACCTGCTGGCCGTTCTTGCGGCCATCACCCAGGTTGAAATCGTGCAGCACGAAGTCATAACGCTTTTGCGAGCACATGCGCAGAGCCTGCTCACCGGTATCGGCGGTGTCCACTTCCTTGACGCCCAGCTCACGCAGCATCGATCTCACTGAACTGCGAAAGTCAGAGAAATCATCAACGATAAGAAAGCTTTTTTGGTTGTACGCCAGCATCCGGATTCCTGCACAGGAGAGGGGTGAAAATATGAGACCCGTGGCCTGAAAACGATTCAGGCCCGACTCGGCAGCCCATTTTTCAGGACGCACATAATAACTGATGGCAAAGCGCCACAATACGACTTGCCGGTACCCTCCCCCTATGCGTCAAAGCGCGAGGGTGAGGGCAACACTCAGTTTTTCGACCATCCACGCAGAAACTGTAGAACGAACATCAACTTCGCACACGGACTCTGTGCCAGGCAGGCCTGAAGAGTGTGGGCCGGGTCGTGATTGCGGCAGGGGAAAGGCATTTTCGGAGAGGTTTGTCACACATCGGCTGTGCATTCGATACAACGCACAGCGTGGCGGAACGGCATGCCAGCGCGGCGCGCTGGCATGCGAGGTTGCACAGGTGGTTTACACCCAGCCGTCGTTCTTCTTGCGGCCCTTGGTCAGCGCCGGAAGGATCAGGCCGACCAGCAAGCCAGCACCGGCAATGCTGCCGCCGTAGACCATGTAACGCATCATCACCTGCTTGTTCTCGTCGCCAAGTCGCGCCTGAGTCGCACGCAACTCAGCCTGAGAGTCGGCCAGTTGATCGTTGAGGGTCTTGGTGCGCGCCTCCAGTTCGTCGACCAGCTTCTTGCGCGCGTCCAGCGTTTCCTGCATGCCTTGCACGCGGGTCTTCCAGGTGTTGTCGATGCCCGCCAGCTGCTCGGTCAGGTCGGCAACCTGCTGAGTCAGCTGCGGCACACGCTCGGCCTGGCCAGGGACTTCCTGCAAGTCGCTGCTGGGGATCCACACGGTGGAACCGCCTTCGCCACGCACCTGGCTGAACTTGCCCGAAGCGCTGAGCAGCTCGACCTTCTGCCCGGATTTCAGCGTCCCCACAATCCGATGATCATCGGTTGGTCCGCTGCGTACGTAGGTAGTGAGGCTGTCGCTGACCCAGCGATCGCTGCCGGCGGCCTGTGCGCTGCCAGGCATGACAACGGTCAATGCAGCGCCAACCAGGCCTGCGCCGAGCAAGCGACGCGAAACGGCGAACAGGCCAGGGGCTCGGGAAAGAAGTGCGGAAAAATGACGAGACATGGCGATAATTATCTTTATCTGAAATGAAAATAAAGCCTCGTTTAACGGGCCGGCTAAGGATGGGAGCGGCAAGTGATCAACGGTTTTGCAACTCCTGCCCGGACGGAATGTCTGCCTATCAGGCGCGTTGAAAAAGCACCTGATGATCCCTTTCATGCAGGCCGTCCAGAAAGTCCATCAGCTAACAGACTCCGTTAAAGGGGTCAGGTTCACTATTGCCCGTTGTCCGCGTCAAAATTCAGCCGCACGGTCATGCGAAGCAAGTGCCTGCTTTCAAAAGAATTCGCCTGCCGATTCAATCCTGCGATGACGCACAAGGGCTCAAACGAGGGACGTCGGCAGTCCGGCGTTTGCTTTCCCGGCCAAGTGCTGTAGAAAAGGCCCCACAGGGGTGAATCTTCTCGATATTCACCATCCTGATGCTCGACTGCATCGCTCTAATGGAAAATAGAATGATCCCAAGACAAGTGATTAACGCCACCGTAAGCCCGAAAGGCAGCCTTGAAACCCTGTCCCAACGTGAAGTGCAGCAGCTCAGCGCGGCCGGTTCAGGCAGCACCTATACCCTGTTTCGCCAGTGCGCCCTGGCCATTCTCAATACCGGCGCCCACGTCGATAACGCCAAGACCATTCTTGAAGCGTACGAGAGTTTTGAAGTCCGCATCCATCAACAGGACCGCGGGGTTCGCCTGGAGCTGCTCAACGCTCCGGCCGATGCCTTCGTCGACGGCGAGATGATCGCCAGCACCCGCGAAATGCTGTTCAGCGCCTTGCGCGACATCGTCTATACCGAAAGCGAACTGGACAGCCAGCGCATCGACCTGAGCAATTCCCAGGGCATCACCGACTACGTGTTCCATCTGCTGCGCAATGCTCGTACCCTGCGTGCCGGTGTCGAGCCGAAGATGGTGGTGTGCTGGGGCGGCCATTCGATCAATACCGAAGAATACAAATACACCAAGAAAGTCGGCCATGAACTGGGCCTGCGCAGCCTGGATATCTGCACCGGCTGCGGCCCCGGCGTGATGAAAGGCCCGATGAAAGGCGCGACCATCGCGCACGCCAAGCAGCGCATCGTCGGCGGTCGCTACCTGGGCCTGACCGAGCCGGGCATCATCGCCGCCGAAGCGCCCAACCCGATCGTCAATGAGCTGGTGATCCTGCCGGACATCGAAAAGCGTCTCGAAGCCTTCGTGCGCGTCGGCCACGGCATCATCATCTTCCCCGGTGGCGCAGGCACTGCCGAAGAGTTCCTGTATCTGCTGGGCATTCTGATGCATCCGGACAACAAGGATGTGCCGTTCCCGGTGATCCTGACCGGCCCGAAAAACACCGAACCGTACCTGCAGCAGTTGCACGCGTTTGTCGGTGCCACGCTGGGTGAAGAGGCGCAGCGTCACTATCAGATCATCATCGACAACCCGGCAGACGTTGCCCGGCAGATGACCCAGGGCCTGAAGGAAGTGAAGCAGTTCCGCCGCGAGCGTAACGACGCGTTTCACTTCAACTGGCTGCTGAAGATCGAGGAAAGCTTCCAGCACCCTTTCGATCCAACCCACGAGAACATGTCGAAGCTGCAGTTGAACCACGATGTGCCGACTCACGAACTGGCCGCCAACCTGCGCCGGGCGTTTTCCGGCATCGTCGCCGGCAACGTCAAGGACAAGGGCATTCGCCTGATCGAACAGCACGGTCCGTATCAGATCCACGGCGACCCATCGATCATGGGCCCGCTGGACAAACTGTTGCAGGCCTTCGTCGATCAGCACCGCATGAAGCTGCCAGGCGGCGCGGCATACGTGCCGTGCTATCAGGTCGTAACCTGACCGCATAGCGACGTACGGCAAGCCGACGGGGTGCGCTTGAGCACCCCGTTTCTATTTTTGCTGGCGAAATGCCTTGGGTGATTGCCCGGTAGCACGCTTGAAGAAGCGCGAAAAATACGCCGGTTCGGAAAAACCCAGGCTGTCTGAGACCTGATTGATGGTCAGGGTGGTGTAGATCAGGTTGCGCTTGGCCTCCAGCAACAAACGCTCACTGATGATCTGCAAGGCCGACTGGTTGCACAGCCGCCGACACAGTGCATTCAAGTGCGCGGCGCTGATACCCATCGCCTGAGCATGCTGGTCGATCGACCAGTGCTCGCGAAAACTCGCTTCCAGTTGATGCATGAACACCTGCAAATGCTCGCGGCCGCGATCCATCGCATGAGTCTCTTCGCCGGCATGCTCACTGCTGCGCCGACTGAGCCACACCGCCAGCACATTGACCAGCGAGTGCAGCATCAGATCGCGGCCCGCTCTGGGCTGCCGGTATTCATTGGCAATGGCATTGAACAGCGTGTCCACATAATCGCCATCCGCCCCGAGCGCATAGCAGCGTGCCGCGCTGAGGGCTGAGACGTCGAGCGCAGCCTCGAGTTGCTCCACCAAGGGTCTGGCCAGGCTGAGAATATGGCCCTGAATATCTCTGGAGAACCTGAAGGTGTGCACGCTCAGTGCGGGAACGACCTGCAACGAAGGCATCTCGACCTCGCTGACCCGGTCCTCGACCTTGAGCATCGCCTTGCCCGACTGCACGTAAAGCAACTGGACCAGATCGCCATGCCGATGCGGCTTGATCTCCCATTCGTGAATCCTGCTGCGCTCGGGGATCGACTCGCAGTGGATCAGGTCCGGGGTCGGCCAGGCCGTGGTTTCCCCATAGAGCTTGAACACTGGTATCGCTGCTGTGGCAGGTCTGGCCATGTCGCCCTCTCTCGTCCAGACCCTCGAAAAGTCCAGATAATGCAGCGGATATTGCCTTCTTATCTCGACGGCATCCATTAAAAATGCAGGAGACAAAAATAAACACTTCCCGCTGATTAAACCTGGCAGGGATCAAAAGACAGGACTATCGCCATGAAGACCAAGGTTGCCATTATCGGTTCAGGCCCTTCCGGGCTGCTGCTGGGCCAACTGCTGCAGCGTGCCGGCATCGACAACGTCATCGTCGAGCGTAAGGACCCCGATTACATCCTTTCGCGCATCCGCGCCGGCGTGCTGGAACAAGGCATGACCGACCTGTTGCGTGAAGCGGGGGTCAGTGAACGCATGGACGCAGAGGGCATGATCCATGACGGTTTCGAGCTGGCGTTCGCCGGTCGCTGCGAGCGTATCGACCTCAAGAGTCTTGCCGATGGCAGGACGGTGATGGTCTACGGCCAGACCGAGGTCACCCGCGACCTGATGGCCGCGCGCGCCGCGACCGGAGCAATGACGATCTACAACGCTACGGACGTCAAAACGCACGAGCTCAAGAGCGATAGTCCGTACCTGACGTTCGTGAAAGACGGCGAGACCGTGCGCCTGGACTGCGATTACATTGCCGGCTGTGACGGCTTTCACGGGGTCTCACGGCAATCGATTCCCGCTGACGCCCTCAAGGTATTCGAACGCGTCTATCCGTTCGGCTGGCTCGGCGTACTGGCTGACACGCCGCCGGTCAACGAAGAGCTGGTCTACGCCAATCACCCGCGCGGCTTTGCCTTGTGCAGCATGCGCTCGGCCATTCGCACCCGCTATTACGTGCAGGTCAGTGCCGACGAGAAGGTCGAAGACTGGTCGGACGAGCGCTTCTGGGATGAACTCAAATCCCGTCTGCCCGAGCATCTGGCAGAGCGACTGGTCACCGGCCCGTCCATCGAGAAAAGCATCGCGCCGCTGCGCAGCTTTGTGGTTGAACCCATGCAGTACGGCCGCCTGTTCCTGCTCGGCGACGCCGCGCACATCGTCCCGCCGACCGGTGCCAAGGGCCTGAACCTGGCGGCCAGCGATGTCAGCACGCTGTACCGCATCCTGCTCAAGGTCTATCAGGAAGGCCGCACTGACCTGCTGGAAAAGTATTCACAGATCTGCCTGCGCCGAGTGTGGAAAGCCGAGCGCTTCTCCTGGTGGATGACGTCGGTGCTGCATAACTTCCCCGACACCGACGCCTTCAGCCAGCGCATCCAGCAGACTGAACTCGACTACTACGTCGGCTCGGAAGCCGGGCGCAGGACCATTGCCGAGAATTATGTAGGCTTGCCGTATGAGGCTGTCGAGTAGAGCGTTGGCCCCGGCGCTGTGATTGAGCTGCGTACTCACAAGCCATAGGCTGCCCGTCGACATGCGTTGTGCAATCACACAACGCATGCTCCCCGCCGCCGTGCAAAACCCCAAAGCGTTTTCGACACTGCCCGCCTATGATCAGACGTGCGTCCAATAGCTATCTGGCTATATAAAAACAACAAGCACAGAGGAACACCCGCCATGACACCTGTTTCGACCCACGAGGTGGGCGACGCCGAAGGCAATCCTGTCTACCGTCGCATCACCCTGCGCCTTATCCCGTTTATCTTCATTTGTTACCTGTTCAATTACCTCGACCGCGTGAACGTCGGCTTTGCCAAGCTGCAGATGCTCGATGCCCTGAGTTTCAGCGAGACGGTCTATGGCCTGGGCGCCGGTATTTTCTTCATTGGCTACGTGCTGTGTGGCCTGCCCAGCAATCTGGCGCTGAACCGCTTCGGGCCGCGTCGCTGGATCGGTCTGATGATGATTACCTGGGGAATCTTCTCGACCTGCCTGATGTTCGTCACCACGCCGGTCGAGTTCTACGTGCTGCGCTTTCTGACCGGTATGGCAGAGGCCGGTTTCTTCCCAGGCATCGTGCTGTACCTCTCGCGCTGGTATCCGGATCAGCGTCGCGGGCGGATCATGGCACTGTTCATGTCGGCCATCCCGGTCTCCGGCCTGCTGGGCGGCCCGTTTTCCGGATGGATTCTCAATCATTTCGCTGCGGGCCAGGGCGGCATGGCCGGCTGGCAATGGATGTTCCTGATTCAGGGCGTGCCGACCGTGGCGCTGGGTGTGCTGGCCTTCGTTCTGCTGTGCGACAAGGTCGAGGATGCCCGCTGGCTGACGCCCGGGCAGCGTCAGCGGGTCAAGACCGATATCACCAACGATGAACTGAGCCGTCCGGTGCACGGCAAAAGCTCGGTGGCTTCCGTGCTGAGCATGCCGTTCATATGGATCCTGGGCTTTATCTACTTCTGCATTCAAAGCGGCGTCTACGCGATCAATTTCTGGCTGCCGTCGATCATCAAGAACCTCGGTTTCAGCGATGCACTGGTGATCGGCTGGATCAGCGCCGTGCCGTACCTGATGGCGGGCGTGTTCATGCTGCTGGTCGGCCGCTCCGCCGACCTGCGCAATGAGCGCCGCTGGCATCTGGTGGTCCCGATGCTGATGGGCGCTACCGGCCTGATCATCGCCGCCAACTTCGCGACGCTGCCCATCGTTGCCATCATCGGGCTGACTATCGCGACCATGGGTGCGCTGACCATCCTGCCGATGTTCTGGCCATTACCGACCGCCCTGCTGAGCGCCAGCGTTGCCGCAGGCGGGCTCGCGCTGATCAACTCGATTGGGCAGATGGCAGGCTTTCTCAGCCCTTACCTGGTGGGCTGGATCAAGGATCAGACCGGCTCGACTACCCTGGCGCTGTATTCACTGGCCGCGCTGACCATCGTCGGCAGTCTGGTGGCACTGCGGGTCAGTCGGTCGTCGGCAGTCAAGGTGGCAGGGACCGCCTGAGCGCCATTGCCGAAGACAGCTTGATCCTGCGCAGCTGGCGTGGAGCGGGATGCGCAGATTTTTGCGCACCCGATACCCGCATGAAACTGACCAAGGCTTGTATTTAAAGCGCTGCAACACACAGGTATGAGTCAGCGCATGTGCGCAGATGTTTGCGCACTATTTCATGCTTTTTTTGCTCGATATCTTTGCTTTAAATCTCTATCTCTTTGTTTTATATCGATAAATAGACAGTCGGCACATATCTTGGAATGCACCTCTGTATACAGCGGGCGATATCGCCCGTTTCTGCGCAGAGATTCCATGCATGACCGACAAATCCGGCACCCATACTCAACGACGTGCTGCAACGTTCGCCAAAACTCCCGCCACGGCCACCAGCCTGTGTCCCTTCCGGGGACCTGACGTCGCCATCGTGCCAGTGCGCTACGCGCTGGACCGCTCCCGCTACGATGCCGCGCCCGAGAAGCTGAAACCGCTGCTCAAGGGCAGCCAATGGGCAGTGATGCCCAAGCTGAAAACACGAAGCTATACCCTTCGCCAACTGTATGACGGCTACGTGTATGTTTATGACGAAACGGCCGGGACCTTTCATGAGTACGTCTCGTCAGCTGCCAATGGTTATCTGAGCCGCATCATCTGGACAGACGCACAGATCGGCAGTGACCGGCGAAGCGGTGCCGACGATGGCAAACCCTTCCTGCTCTATCCGCGAAACAACCGGCTTCACATCGCCTTTTCAGCGCAGCAGTGGACCTGGCGAATCTGCGAACACCTGCGCTCGAATCCGGCAAGCCGCGCGTCATGGATGAAAGCGCTGGATCTGAAACGCTACTGCATGACCATGGCCGAGCCGGATACCTTGCCGTTGAACCACATTGCCGAAGCGGTAGCGGACATCGACAAGGAGCATGTGGTTGATGATGACCGCTTTGCAGACTCGGCGATTCCTGCTGCTCGCCCGCCTTCGGATAGCGATGAAGGTAAGGCACTGTTTTCACCAATCGGCGCTGACGTTTTCTGGCAGGGTAGCGTTGAAGACAAGAACAGCTCCCTGCTTATCGCCCTTGATGACCCTCTGGCCATTTTCAACGATCTGGGCATGCAACTGGCCGCCGATCAGGCCGCTTACCGCAACTGGCAAGCCGAGCACGAACACAAGATCCAGATTGCCCAGACCGTCACCACGCTATGTGGCGCTGAAGGTGAACCGGAGAAACTGCCGGCATCGGTACGCGGCAATGCCGCGCTCACTCACCAGTATCTGGGCGAGCTCGAAGCTTACTTCGAGCAGTGCATCCTTGAGGAAGCGCAGATCAGCAGCAGTAACGTTCCCGGCGATTTTCTGCTGATGCCGGACATGTTCAAGAGCCTGGATATGCGCAAATCGATTGAAATGCGATACGGCAGCGCGCCCTCCGACCAGGCCCTGCAAGCCTGGAAAGATCGCCACAAATGGCGTCGCGAGGTCGATCTGAGTGGTGCGCGTGCGTACCTTCAGCAGCACCTGCCAACCGGCGACACACTTCTGCAACAGGTGCGTGACACGCAAAGCGATTTCCGGCAATGGTCGACTCATCTGGGTACAGAACCCCTCAAGCTGTTTATCGACACCTCTCACCCTGAAAGCCTGCTGTACCTGCAAACGCTCATGCTCAACCTGCAGATCATTTACGCTCAGGACAACGCCGCCAGCGCCTGGCTCGCCGAACAGGAAGCCAACGACAGCAGCCTGTTTGGCACGTTGCGCTACGGCTTCTCACCGGCGCTCAAACACGCGCTGCATCAGGAGGCCAACGCGCTGCTGAACGGCCTCGGCGACATCACCAACCTGGCCACCCGCATCGGCGAACTCAACGGCACGCTCAATCACCAGGGCTTTGCCGACAAGCCGTGGATGAAGGCGCTGAAACAACCCGTTCAGGAAACCTTCAAAGCCCTCGGCCAACTGGCCAGCAGCGCAGGCAAGGCAACGTTCGAAAGTATCCTGCTGGCCTGGGTGCCCATTGACAGCCGCCTGGCAGTGGGCAAGCAGCAGAACATCGTTGCACTGATTCGCACGCTGTTGATCGGCCAGATCCTGCTCGGTTCGACGGCGCGTATCGCGATCGATCACAACATGCTCGCGAAGCTGAAAACCTGGATCAGTGAGTGGCAGGTACTCAACAAACAGATCAGCGATACCCGCCGCAGCTGGCTCTACCCAACCGCTTACAACCCCCGCAAAAGCATCGCCAGCCACCTGCGCGCGCTCGAGGAAAAACTTCGCCTGCACGAACTGAGCATGCCCGCCCTGCTCGACTATCAGAACAATCAATACGCCAAGCAGTTGCAGGACGAGATTCGCCTGCACTTCCAGTCCGGCAAAGCCATCACCAAAGACTGGCTGACCGGCGCCAGGCGCTGGCTCGATGGACTGGGAGGCATTGCCGGCTCGATCACCTGGGGCGTGATCATGCTCAACTTCATCAACACCGCCTTCACCTATCGCGACCTTACTCGAGACGGAGACTTCAGCACCAAGGACATCGGTAAGGTGACGTATGGGTTGGGGTATAGCTTTAACTTGTTGATGGCGGTATTTGTTGAAGCGCCGTGGGCGGTTATCAGGGATGCGAAGCCCCTCTCTATTGGCGGCTATAACATAGGCATTCTCGATAAGTCGGCGGCTTACTGGAAAGCACGGGGTAATGCGGTTTGGGGGGATGCTATACGTGGGTTTAGAGGTTCGATGGTGGCGATGGGGGCGTTTGGGATAGCGGCGGCCACATTAGAATTGAAAGATATTCTTGAAGACTTTGACGCAGCTAGAACATTAGAAGAAAAAACTGCACTCAGCGTAAAGGGCGCCTCTGTCTTCGTAATGGGAGCAGCTTCAACAGTTCAGTTAAGCGCAGGAATATCCCCAGCCAGCACAATTACAACTATTGCAATGAGCTCATGGTTAAGCATTGTCTTACTAATGACCGGCTTTATTTATCTTTTCGCTACAATAGCTTTAAATCATTTCAAACAAGACAGTGTAGGCTGGTGGCTACGTAGGTGTTGCTGGTCGAAAACCGTAAACTTCCGTCACCCCGAAACGACCAAGGGTGAGCATGAAGAAATACAGACATTACTGGAAATCCAACTATCCCCTCAAGTTTATGTAAAAAGCACCGTACATTACGAAGACCGTTACCTTGGAAAAGGTGATTACATGAGGGTAGCAGTACAAAATGGCGCAGGAGTACAAGTGCGCTTACCAAATCTGGTACGTGGAAACTCCTTACATTTCAACGTCATTAGCAGCAAACGACCATGGGGGCTACTACCTGTAGAAAAAATAGACCGACCAATACAGGATAGCTTTCTGAATCGCGGGCAATTCAGGAGGGTGGAGCAATTCAAGATGTTCAGCAACGAGCCTACTGGCAAAGCAAGTGAAGACTTCACTTATCCTCTCATGCCGCCTGAAGACGAAGACCTCATCTGGGAAACCTGGGTGCCGCTCGACAAGGACGCAACATATCTTGAGCTGCAAATCTGGTACCCCAGCAATCTGATACATGCTGGCGAGGAGGATCGAGGCTATCTGTTTCAGATAGAGCTGGGCACAAGAGGCGACACTGAGAGTGATGGTTTGGCCGCTGTAGAACTTGAAGTAAAAGCATTAAGCAGGACTGGAGCCTTAACACTTGAAGTTGCAGAAAGCAAGCCACTATGATCCCACAAGAAAAAATCTCAACCTTGCCACAAGGTAAAGATGTTATGAACTGGAAAATCAAAACACTTGCTAGCTCGCCTAGAGAAATAATGATCATACAATCCATATTTATCACACTTTACTTAGCTGCGAGCTCACTTTATATTTGGGGAGGCTGGAAACCGTTTTTAGAAACACCTCATTTACTAGTAGGTACGATATTAGCGCTCGCCGGCATTCTTGCCTATTTCGTAGGCCTGCTCATCCGCCAAAAAACCATCTACAACTACACCCTGAAAACCGATGGAGCAACCGTCGAGTATTACCTCCACTACCCCGACTTCGCCTCAAGTTTCTTCAAAGGCATCGCCATTTTCGTCATGCTGGTATTCGGATTCGTCGCCATCCTGACCGGATCGTTGCTCTTTCTGGTCGGTCCGGTGGCGATGGCCTTCATCGCCGCCATCAAACTGCTGAATTGGGAAAACCCTGTCCACCATCGACAAACCGCCCCTTGGCAACTGCACGAATTTGTCACGGTCGATCACAAACGCCTGATGGTCATTATCCATTGCGACGATATCACCACCGGCTTCGCCGCGCGCTTTCCCAGCAAGGCGTTGATGGACAAGTACCTCGCCTTCCTGCGCGAGGTACTTCCAGCGAACGTTGAATACATCGAAAAGGCCACCCACTGGTATCAGGGCTGATGCGACTCAGGCTTGAGCTGAAACTCACTGCAAGCCTGAGCAAGCGATCAAACCGCCATGGGCACCGTGAAGCGGAACTCGCTGCCCTCGCCCACCCGGCTTTGCGCTACCAGTTCTCCACCATGGGCCTTGACGATGCCCTGGGAGATGTAAAGGCCCAGGCCGGTGCCGGTCGGGTTGCCTTCCTTGACGGTCCAGTAGCGCTCGAAGATGTGTGGCAACTGCTCGGGAGGGATGCCCTCGCCGGAGTCCCGTACGGTGAATACGATTTCAGTGCCGTTGGACATTGCCGCCACACCGATCGTACCCATTTTCGGGGTGAACTTGATGGCGTTGCCGATCAGGTTGGACAGCACCTGGAAAAGACGCTCCGGGTCGGCCTGCACCTTGAGGTCAGGCTCGGCGTTGAAGGAGATCTCGATGGATTTGTCCATCGCCAGCGGGGCCAGCAAGGTATAGGCCTCCTCGAATATCTGGCTGACTTCCAGTGGCTGCGGCGTAATCGTGTAGCGGCCCGCTTCGATTTTCGAGGTGTCGAGCAGGTCTTCGAGTAACACATTCATGCGGCTGGCCGCTTGCTGCATGGTATCGATTGCCGTGGAAATACGTCGCGACGTATGCGGCCCATCGGAGCTGAACGACTTCTGCATCATCCCGCAGAGCATGGAAATGACCGTCATCGGGTTACGCAAGTCATGGGACACGACCGCTACCAGCTCGTCACGCGCGCGAACAGCCTGTTGCTCCCTGCGCACCTGACGGGCGAGGTCATTTTCCAGGGCGGAGCGGCGCAGGTCATTGGCGGCGAACACATCGCCGTAGCTCCACTTCGTAGCGATCCCGGTCATCTCGACCTTCCAGATCTCAAACGAGGTACGCGGCCGAAGACGCATGCCGCCCGCCGAGCTTTCCATGTTCAATGGCTTTTTAGGATCACCGCTCCACTGGACCGTTTCCTTGACCTCGGGACGAAACCAGATAACGCCATTGTCGACCGGCTTTGGCAGGCTCATCGCCAATACGCCGCTGGCGACTGGCTGATAAGCCTCGGCAGGCGCATAGACACTGGATAGATGATGACTGGCATACACTGGTTCGCCACCAGCGATCATCCAGGCATGCAATGCACGTATGTCGGACGGCTCAGGGCAGATGCCGAAACAATGCGTTTGCCGGTCTTCGATGATGGCGACGCCGGTCGCGCCGACCAGATCCATCAACAACTGGGGTTGCTGCGCCAGGCCATCGAAGACGTTTTCTTCGGACCCGGCCATGGCCAGATTCAATTGCTCGAGCGCCCTGACCTTCGCCTCTCGCTGACGGCTTATTTCCAGCGCTTCCATGGCGCTGATCTGCAGCGACAGCACCTGGCCTATCGCCTGGCAGGCACTGCGCAATTCGTGAGACACGTACAGCGGCGTGCGGTTGCCGCAACTGATCAATCCCCACAACTTGCCGCCCTGAATCAGCGACACACTCATGGACGACAGCACGCCCATGTTCTTCATGTACTGGCAGTGGATCGGTGAAACACTGCGCAACGTCGAAAAACTCAGATCAAGCTGCTGCTGAGTGTCCGGGCGCAGTTGAGGCACCAGGGGCACCGGGATGTAATCGGCATCGGGAATAATGCGCAGCCAGTTGCGGCGATACAGTTCGCGTGCCTGCTCGGGAATGTCCGATGCCGGGAAAAACAGACCGTTGAAAAGCTCCATGGACGGCGCCGACGCTTCGGCGATCACCTGGCCATGGCCCTCCTCTTCGAAGCGGTAGATCAGCACCCGGTCGTAACCGGTCATTTTCTGGATCTCGCGGACACTGACTTCATACAGGGTCTGCAGATCACTCGCAGCGTGCAGTTGACGCAACATGCGCCCCATGTTGCCGGTGCGCTCGGAATAACTCACCGACTGCGCATCCTTGCCCTGAATTTCGAGTTCCAGCACCAGAACGCCCTGATGACGGTGTAACAAGGCTTCGAACTCGATGCCGTTGATCGACATCAGCAGGCGTTGCGCGTCGATGAACGAATCATGGGCACTGGCGCTTCTGATCACCTCGGCCCAGCCAGCGCCCAGCACACAGTCCAGCCCCTTGCCGAGCAACTGCTCGGGCACATGACCGAGCACAGTCTGCACGTTGGCGCTGACTTGCAGGATCGTCAGCTCGGGCTCTGCAAGGGTAAACAGCAGGCCATGGGGTTGAATGGCGCCGGGAAACTGAATGGGCTCATCCGCACAATTGGCCAGAAGGACTTCAAAGGCGTCTTTGTCGAGTTGGCTCATAACAGTACCTTTTGACCCTCGAGCCAGTGCTCGAAACATGCAAATGTGGAGTGCGCTGCAAACGCGGCAGCATCATTAAAAGCAACTTCCCGCGACACTTCATCCAGATGGTTCAGAAACGCCTTCCAGCGAGGTCCGGTGCGGGCACCGTACACATCGAGAAAGGCCGCGCCACTTTGCTCATCGAGACCCAGGCGCCGGTTTATTTCGCGTCGCAACACCTGCCCGCCCAATGTCGCCCCTTCCAGTACATACATCACACCCAGGCAGGCGCCGGGAGAATCAATGGCGGGCAATTGTTGGCAGCGGGGCAATTGCCCGATGTCGTGATCGGACATCCCCAGCGCACGAAGATCCTCGACCAGCACAGGTGTTTTGACCCTCTCGGCCGGGACAAGCTCCGCAGGTACCAAGGCACTGCCGTGCAATACCGCTTCAAGCGGTGCATAAAAGCCGTAATAGGCCTGAAGCAGGCGCAGGTAAAGAGCGTGATCGAGAGCGGATGAAAAAAACGGCATGCGTTTTTCAAGCCTGACGTGCAACTGACTGGTTTCAGCACGCAGTGCATCAAGCAGTTTCGGCGGGGTAACACGTGGAAAACTTGCCGGCATCCAGGAAGGCTCTTGAGTGTGCAATGGGCAGAAAACGCATCCGAGCGAAAACAGGCCGCCAAAATACAGATTCAGAGCAAAATCTGACAGGTTTTTCCTGCGTTTGCGATGAAATACCACAATCCATAAAGAAAAACAGTCAGCGAAATAAGACGACGGCTTGCCACCGCCCGAAAATCCGCTATCGACCAAATAACGATAGTTGAAAACCGAACCCTATACGCGCCAGATGCGCGAGCGGTTCACAGAGGCAAGCACTTTAACATCATCCAATAACGATGCCATCCTCACGCAAGCCACTGACTCGACCAGCGGCTTGCGTGACAACGCTGAAAAGGCCAGCTCGCGTGGTCAACGCACGTTCTGATACAGCATCATTCGCGAGGTTTCATGCAGACCGCGGGTCAGGTCGCGCAGCCGCTCGAACTCTTGCGGATTCTGTTCGGCAACGTTATCCAGCGGCGTGGGCGAAGACAGGTCGTGGAGCGTTGGCGAACTGCCGTCGTGTTCCATTTGCAGCAGGTAGTTGCGCGTGACACCGCCGATCAGCGGGAACGTACCTTCGCGCAGTACCAGCGGCACTACGCGTTCACCTTCCGGAGCCGCCTGCTGAATGTCGCGGCCCATGGTGCCGCTGGTGAAGTCCATACCGGCCATCCCGGCGAGTGTCGGCAACAGGTCGGCGAGGCCGACCGCTTCGTCGACGACCCGCGTGCCCAGCAGGCCAGGGGCGTGAATCAACAGCGGAACGTTGTTGCTCTCCAGGCCCAATTGCTCGAACGCTGGCGCCATGTGCGGGATCTGGCTGATGCGCGTGTTGTGATCGCCAAACAGCACGAAGATGGTGTTTTCGTAGTAACCGCCCGCCTTGGCCAGCTCCATCAACCGCCCGATATTGAAATCCAGCAGGCGCACCGCGTTGTACTGCTCCACGCTGCGCGAACCGGCGGCCTGGACCTGCTCCACGGTCTTGTCGCTGACCTGAAAACCGTCGTTGTCTTTGGGAATGGTAAACGGCCGGTGATTGCCCGCAGTCTGCACGTAGGCAAAGAACGGTTTGTCGGCTGGCAACGCACGCAGGATCCGGTCACTCTCCTTGAATAGATCCAGGTCGGAAATCCCCCAGACATCCACCTGCGGTGACTTCCAGTCGCGCTCGTCATACAGCCGTACGTCGTCGATACTGCGACGGATCAGGGCGTTCATGTTGGCCCAGCCGGAATTGCCGCCAATCATGTACAGCTTCTCGTACCCTTTGAAGTCGTTGATGATGGTGTTTTGCCGGGTGAGCAGCGGATGACGTGTAGCCGTTTCCTGCCGGGTCACGTCGGGTACCCCGGTGATGCTCGCCCAGACCGTTTTCGCAGTGCCGGTAACCGGCACGTAAAAGTGCTTGAAGAACCAGCTTTGGGTGGCCAGATGGTCCAGGTTCGGCGTCGGGTTCAGCGGGTTGCCGTAGGCGCCGACAGCGCTGGTGCCCAGCGATTCGAGCATGACGAACATGACATTCGGCGGCCGCTCGCCCGGCAGCCGGTAAGGCTGCACGGGCTGATGACGTTTGAAACTCAACCCCTGCACGTCTGGCTGGCGGACGCCCAGATAACGCGCGACTTTTTCATAATGCTTGCGCACCTGAGGCTCATCGAAGTTCGACTGCGAGACCTTGAGCGTGTCGTACAGAAACAGCGCCGGATTAAGCCCCAGCGCCGCCACCTGACTGTTGCCGGAGAAGAACGCATCGCTCCAGCGCAGCGGTACCGGGTTTTCCAGATTGAGATTCTCCACCCGGCCCAACAGGCCGAGGAAGGTTGCACAGATCATCAGTGCCGAACCCCAGACCGCGGACCAGCGTTTGATCGGTCTGGCCTCACGGTCCAGGGTGACACGCTCAAGCCTGATCAATACCCAGCCGAGCACTGCGACCGTGAGCAGCCAACCGACAGTGATCCACACCACTGGATAGGTCTGCCAGAGCATGTCCCGGGAAATCTGCGCATCCTCCAGATAGCGCAGCACACTGGCGTTGAGCCTGACGCCGAGATAGGCGTAATGACCGAAATCGACGATGTAGATCATCGTCAGAATCGCCAGCGTCACGATCAGATAACCTCGCGCCAGCCAGCGCAAGGCACGCACGCTGATCAGGTTCCAGCCCGGCAACCAGAGCAGCACCGCGACTGGCAGCAGTATCAGCAGCGCCAGGCGCAAGTCGAAACGCAAACCGATGCCCAGCGTCTGGGCGACCTCGCCATGCGTGAACAGCGTGCCCGGTTCGATGCCGGAAAACCCGTAGAAGAACACGCCCCTCAGCAACGCCGACAGCAGGAACACCACCATGACCGCGCCCAGCCAATAATGCAGGCGTCGCGATTGCAACCAACTCATCGTCATTCCTCTAGACATTGCCGACAGACAGAGCGGCCGGACGGCGCGTCTGCATTGCCCGGCGATAAACAAAACGGATAGCCAGAATCAGCAAGGCCCCACAACAGTAAAGGCCAAGCAGCGGATCAATCAGGTAATCCCAATAATTTTCCGATGGCTTGATGCGAAAAGTGAAGGCCAGCGTCGCCGCGCTGAGCATCACGGCGGCCAGCGCATTGCGCATAAAGACCAGCCCCAGCGCGATGACAGCGACAATCATGATCATCGGCCGCGGGTTGTAGCCCCAGCGGTACGGATCGAAATAGGTCAGGCCCAGCGTGGCCGGGTACAGGGTCAGTGCCAGCGCAGCGAACACCACCAGCATCACCCCGCGTCTGGGCGCTGCCAGCGGCTGGAGCACACCGAGTCGCTGCAGGGTCAGCCAGCCTAGGAGCACCAGGCTGCTGATGGCCAGGTCATCGGTCAGGCTACGGGCATAGGACGCCATCGACAGCCCGTCGATTGAGATCACACTCAATAGCGAGGCGGCGGCCAGCAAGCCGCAGCGCCACCATAACGATGCGGTCAAGGGTGCCAACAGCACAAACAGGGTCCAGGCAAACGCCAGATGAGCCAATCCCAAAGCGATCATAAAAGTTGCTCCGCCAGCCAGGCCTCGTTGAAGCTGACATGCTTGATGAAGGTGTTATTCCATGAGTAGACCAGGTGATACAGGCCGTCCGGACTGCGGATGAAGTACGGGTATTCGTATTCGAAATCGCAGCCCTGAGGCGAGCAGACGCGTTGGTCCAGATTGCTCAGAAACGCCTCTTCCATCGGTTGACGCAGGGCACCACTGGAGCTGCGGAAGCCCTCGCCGATCACCTCCTTGTACGCCTCAAGGGTAAACGGCGTGCCCAGCGGATCGGGCGACTTGTCGAAATCCATCAATGGCCGCCAGACGTTCATCTCCTCGTCAGTCCCGTACAGACTGAGTTTGAAGCGCCCCTCGCGCAAGTCATTGAGCGCCACCAGCAGGCCCTTGCCCGGCACACCGACCGCAGCCAGCGAAGAATTGGGGTTGCTCGGGGTCAACGGATACGGCTCGCTCCAGCTCTGCCCGCCGTCTTCGGTGCGGCTGGCCAGCACCCGGTGGAACGTCTCGCCGGCATAGCGCAGCAAGGCCACGGCACGCTGCCCATCCAAAGGCACGACGGTGGGCTGCAGGGAATTGTTGCCACGGCTGAGGCGAAACTTGTCGATGACCTCACCGTCGGCGCTCAGGTACAGGTATTCGGCAAACTTGCCGAGAAACTCGTGGTAGACCGGCAGGCCGATCGAACCGTCGGCATGAAACACCGGCGCACCGCGTACCAGCGTACTGATGTTCAGAAACGGTGTTGTCACCAGTTGCCACGGCGGCGACCAGCTGGCGCCCATGTCGCTGGAGACCATGGCGTTGACCGTGCTGCCCGCCCAGCCGCCGACCGAGACTGAAACGTAGAACAGCCACAGGCGATTGTCCGGAGCCAGGGCGATCACCGGATTGCCCAGTTTGCGGATGTATTTGCCGGTGCCCGCCTGGGTGGACTCGCGGGTTGCCAGCACCTGCTCGCCGCCCCACTCGCCACTGGCCGCATCGAAGCGCGAGGTGCGTATTTCGACGTCCCCCGCTCCTTCGCGAGAGCCGGCGAACCATACCGACATCAGGTCGCCGCCGGGCAACGCCGTCACGGCTGAAGAATGCACGAAATCGTCCAGGTCGGAAGACGCGAAGCGCGACATATAGGACGCCTTGGGCGCCACGCTCTCAGCGCCAACTGGCGCCGGGCTGACCGCAAAGGGCGCAATACGGTGCTGTGGATGGCTGAGCCACGCACTGAGAAAAATCGCCACAACAATCAGGCCTGCGCTCCATGCAGCCACGTTTCGGGAAATAACACGCATCGGGAGGCATCACTGTAAAGAGGAACAAAGGTGTGGTTTCAGCGATGGCGATCTTCGGGCAACGGACGTCGCTTGCCTGTCAGCATCGACAAGGGCAGGTTGTCACGTACCTGAACGCTTTCGAAGATGGCGGCGGCCATGTGCAGCACCACCAGGGCACACAATGTGTTGGCGAGAATTTCATGGATGTCCTGCGGCCAGTCGGCGCCCCACAAGGCATCGACCTCTTCCATCAGAAAACCGGTCAGGCCCATGCCGAAGATCAGCACCATCATGAGTACCATGACCAGCGCGCCGAGCGGGGAATGGCCGAGCCGATGCATCGGCCGCCGCTCGATCAGCGAGCGGATGTGCGTACGCAGGCGCGCCGGATTTGGCCAGAAATCACTCCAGCATGCGCTGCGTGGCCCGATGAATCCCCACACCACTCGCACCGCCAGCCAGGCAACCGCGTAATAGCCCAGCCAGATATGCCAGTCGCCACCGGCTTCATTGAAGAAATAATTGGCAACAAAAACACCCGCGATCGAGACGTGAAACAGCCTGACCAGCGGGTCCCACAGGCGCAGGGAACCACGGTTCATTACTTGATCTCGGTCTTCACCGCTTTACCCGTCACCGGATCGTGATAGATCTCGACCTTGCGCTTGTCCTTGTCGAAGCCATAGATTTCGTAGCAGTTGCCATCGGTCACCTTGAACTTGCTGATCTCGTAACCCTGAGCCTTGAGCTGCTCCTGGAATTTGGCCTGATCCTGCCATTGGGACTTGTCAGCGGTGGTGCATTGCGGGCCGGCAAGTGCCAGCGGGCTGGCCAGACACAGGGAAATCAGCAGGACTTTACGCATGACAGAGACTCGCAAGCAGTTAAGGAGCGCATACTGTGCGAAACGAATCTTAGGAAAAGCTTAATACGTAACAGCTCGTAACATCTTCCCGGACACACGGCACTTCGCGCTGCTGTCTGCTGACGGCATCATGGCGCCCTTCTCCCCACACTCACCGGTCAAACCCTATGCGCCTGCTTCTCGTCGAGGATGATCGAGCCATTGGTCAGGGCATCCGCGTGGCCCTGAATACCGAGGGCTATACCCTCGACTGGCTGGAGGACGGACTGAGCGCGCTGCACGCTTTGCGCAGCGAGCCATTCGACCTGTTGCTGCTCGACCTCGGCCTGCCGCGCCTGGATGGCCTGGACCTGCTGCGCCAGTTGCGCGCCGAAGCACTCACCCTGCCGGTGCTGATCCTGACCGCGCGCGACGGGACTGCCGACCGTATTGCCGGTCTGGATGCCGGTGCGGACGATTACCTGATCAAGCCATTCGACGTCGATGAACTGAAAGCCCGGGTCCGCGCCCTGCTCAGGCGCAGCCAGGGCCGTGCGCAACCGCTGCTGGAACATGCCGGCATCAGCCTCGATCCGGCGTCGCAGCAGGTCAGTTTCCAGGGCAGCGAAGTACCGATGACGCCCATGGAGTACCAGTTACTGCATCAACTGATGATCCGCCCCGGCAAGGTGGTCACCCGCGAGCGCTTGTCCAATACCCTGTACGGTTGGCAGGACAAGGTCGAAAGCAACACGCTGGAGGTACTGATTCACAACCTGCGCAAGAAACTGTCCACCGAGCTGATCCGCACCGTGCGCGGCGTCGGCTACCTGCTGGAGCTCAAGGCATGACCTCGGTACGCGCGCGCATTCTGGTCCCGGTGCTGATGCTGTTGCTGCTCGGCGACCTGACCATCAGCCTGCTCGCCCTGCGCGACAGCCATCACGAAATCGAAGAAGTCTACGACGCACAGCTGGCCCAAAGCGCGCGCCTGCTGCAAGGCGTACTGCATCAGCGCGCAGCGGGTGAACAGGACCTCGACAAGCTGTATCAGGCGTTCGATCAGGCCATGAGCCGGGTCGGCACCAGTGGCGTGGCCCATCCCTACGAAACCCGGCTGACCTTTCAGGTCTGGCGAACCTCGGGCGAGCTGCTGGTGCGCTCGGCCGAAGCGCCGCTGCTCAGCGCACCTCCGGCAACCGAAGGCTCCCATGATCTGGTCGAGAACGGCCACGAGTGGTGCGGCTTTCTCCTCGCCGATCCACAGCAAGGTTTTCTCATTTGGGTGGGTGAGCGCGATGACGTGCGCCAGGACCTGATTCAGCGCATTGTCAGTCACACGCTGTGGCCGACGCTGATCGGTGTGCCGCTGCTGGTGGTGGCGATCTGGCTGGCCATCGGCTGGGGCCTGCGCCCGCTGCAAGCGATGGCCAGAGTCATCCGCAAGCGCGATGCCGAAAGCCTCGAACCGCTTGCTGTAACGCCCCTGCCCAAAGAGCTGGAGCCCATGCAGTACGCGCTCAACCGCCTGCTGACCCAGATCGAGAGTGTGCTGGAACGCGAGCGACGCTTCATCGCTGACGCGGCGCACGAACTGCGCACACCACTGACCATCCTGCGCATCCACGCGCAGAACGCGCGCCAGGCCGAAACCCCGGAGCAACGCCTGGAAGCACTGGATTTCCTTGTGCATGGCGTCGACCGCGCCGCCCGCCTGGCCAGTCAGTTATTGACCATGGCACGCCTGGAACCGCGCCTTGAAGTCAGCCAGTTACAGACCTTCGAGCTGAACACGCTGGTACGCGAGGAAATGGCCGAACTCACGCCGCTGGCCCTGGAGAAGCGCGTCGATCTGGTGTTCGAGGAAGGCGAGAATTGCGTGATCCGCAGCGACCCGGCAGCCATCACCATTGCCCTGCAGAACCTGCTGACCAATGCGCTGAATTTCGCCCCGACCGCCAGCGAGATACGCGTCGCTCTGCACACACAGGAAGATGGCAGCGCGCACCTTTCAGTCGAAGACGCAGGGCCGGGTATCGACGAACAACAGAAGGCGCGCCTCTTCGAACGCTTTTACAGTCAGGGTCACAGCAATGGCGCAGGGCTAGGGCTGGCGATCGTCGACATGATCGTGCGCAAACTGGAAAGCAGCCTGCACCTGCGCAACTCGGCGCAGGGCGGACTGTGTGCAGAGCTGCGCATCAAGAGCAGGACGAGCTGAACCCGCTCGGTTCAAAGCACCACGCGCAGGCATTGCCCGGCGTGATACAGGGTGAAACCCGTGTCGTAGGCGAGGCTGCGCAGCGAACTGCCCGAGACCTTTTTGCCGCTTGAAAAACTCATCGGCAACGCGGTCGCATCGTTGCTCAGCAGGTAATCGGCAAAGCACTTGCCCACCAGTGTCCCGGTGGTCACCCCCCGACCATTGAAACCGGTCGCCGCCAGCAAGCCTGGCGCGGGTTCGAAAAGGCGCAACAAGTGGTCCGGCGTAAAGCCGATGCGCCCGGTCCAGGTGCTCTGCCACTCGACCCGGCCCAGTTGCGGGAAGTAATGCTGCTGGACGCGATCCGCCCACTGACGAATGAACCACAGCGGATAATTGCCGGCGTTACCCAGGCTGCCCAGCAGCAGGCGCCCGTGAGCGTCGCGACGAATGTTGCTGAGCACCGTGCGCGTATCCCACGAACCCTGCCCGCCGCGCAGAATCTGCGCCTGCTCGGCACCGCTGAGTGGCTGGGAAGCGACCTGATAGTAGTAACCCGTGAAGATATGATCCTTGATGTCGGTCCACTCGCCTTCGGTGTAGGCATTGGACGCGATGATCACTTTCTCGGCGCGCACACTGCCCGCAGCAGTAGAGACCTTCCAGCCGTCAGCGGTGCGTTGCAAGCCGTTGACAGGAGAATCGCCGAACACTTGCCCACCCTGCGCCACCACGTTGAGCGCCATGCCCGAGACATAGGCCATCGGGTTCACCGTGCCGGCGCGGTGATCGAGCAAGGCACCGCTGACCTTGTCGGTGCCACAAGCGTCTTCGCAGGGTTTGCCGGTCAGCAATTCGACGTTGGCACCGCGCCGTTGCCACTGTTCGGCACGGCTGCGCAGGTCAGCCAGACCCTTGGCGTTATGCGCCATGTGCAGGTTGCCGGTGCGCGTGTCCTGGCAATCGATGCGGTACTGGTCGATGGTCGCGAACACCAGTGCCGGTGCCGCGCCCAATGCGCCATTCAGTCGGCTGGCCTCGACGCTGCCCAGTACCTTGTCCAGTTGATCGGGCGCCACCCAGGTCCCGGCATTCACCAGACCGACGTTGCGTCCGGAACCGCCATGGCCGACCTGGTGCGCTTCGACCACGCACACCGACTTGCCGCCTTCCAGCAAGCGCAACGCCGCCGACAGACCGGTGAACCCGGCGCCAATGATGCACACGTCGGCGCTCCGCTCACCGCTCAGGGCCGGGCTGACCGGACGTTGCGGAGTCAATTGTTCCCACAGACAGCCTTGAGCAAACTGCACCATCGAAAAACTCCAGCAATGTCGGTAATAAGTGCCCGGTTCACATCAGTCGAAAACAATGCCCTGAGCCAGCGGCAACTCGCGGGAGTAGTTGACGGTGTTGGTCTGCCGGCGCATGTAGGCGCGCCACGAATCGGAGCCGGACTCGCGACCGCCACCGGTTTCCTTCTCGCCGCCAAATGCCCCGCCGATTTCGGCACCGCTGGTGCCGATATTGACGTTGGCAATCCCGCAATCGCTGCCCGCGGCACTCTGGAAAGCCTCGGCCTCACGCAGATCAGTGGTGAAAATGCACGACGACAGGCCCTGCGGTACTTCGTTGTTCAGGCGCAGGGCCTCTTCGAAGTCGTCGTAGGCCAGCACGTAGAGAATCGGCGCGAAGGTTTCGTGACGCACGACTTCGCTCTGCCCAGGCATTTCGGCAATGGCCGGCGTGACGTAATAGCCGTTCGGGTATTTGTCCTGCAACTGACGCTCGCCACCGAACACTTGCCCGCCTTCGTCGCGGGCCTTGGTCAGCGCGTTCTGCATGGCCGAAAACGCTTGCTGGTCGATCAGCGGACCGATCAGATTGCCTTCGCGCGGATCACCGACGCGCACCTTGGCGTAGGCGGCCTTGACGCGGGCGACCACTTCGTCCTTGATCGAACGGTGCACAATCAGGCGGCGCAACGTGGTGCAACGCTGACCGGCGGTGCCTACCGCACTGAACAGAATGCCGCGCACGGCCAGGTCCAGATCGGCGCTGGGGGCCAGAATCATCGCGTTGTTGCCGCCCAGTTCCAGAATGCTGCGCCCGAAACGCGCGGCGACACGCGGCCCGACTTCACGGCCCATGCGAGTGCTGCCGGTGGCGCTGATCAGTGGCACGCGCGGGTCATCGACCAGCGCTTCACCGGCATCACGATCACCGATGACCAATTGCGCCAGTGCTGCGGGTGCATCACCGAAAATCTTCAGCGCCTTGTCAAACAGTGCCTGACAGGCCAGTGCCGTCAGCGGAGTCTTTTCCGAAGGCTTCCAGATCACCGGGTTGCCACAGACCAGCGCCAGCGTGGTGTTCCAGGCCCAGACTGCGACCGGGAAGTTGAACGCGCTGATCACGCCGACCACACCCAGCGGGTGCCAGGTTTCGCGCATGTGATGACCGGGACGCTCGGAGGCAATGGTCAGACCGTACAGCTGACGCGACAGACCGACGGCGAAGTCGCAGATGTCGATCATTTCCTGCACTTCACCCAGACCTTCCTGAGTGATCTTGCCAGCCTCGACCGACACCAGTTCGCCCAGATCAGCCTTATGCTCACGCAGTACTTCACCAAAGATCCGCACCAGCTCGCCACGCCGTGGGGCCGGTACTGTGCGCCACTTCAGAAACGCGCTGTGGGCGCTGTCGATACGCGCTACGACCTGTGCCTTGCCTTCAAGCGTGACCGAGGCAATCCGGCTGCCATCAATCGGGGTGTAAACCGGATAGTCCCCTTGGGTGTGGGCACTGTTCGCCACGCCCAGACGTGCTAGTAACTCGGCAACCATGTTGATTCTCCTGTCATGAAACCACGGTGGAAATCATCGATGAGCTCAGTATCAAGCCACTCGGGGCTGACCTACAAACGACGTTTTTGAAAAACATAATTCCTTTTAGGAATGAACTTTTGATCATTAGCAGCCAGAAAGACCACTACATTGGGAATTATTGGAATGACCCGGTGATTTTATTTCGTTTGCGAGCGGTGCCCGATGTTTGTTTGGATAAGGCCATCATGATCACCCGGAGTCGGGGCCAGACCGATGAGCGAACACATCAGCGAATCCATTTCGTTTGTCCACAACATGACGCTGTCCCACGGCCGCAACGCTGAAGTCTGGGACACCGCCGGCAAGCGCTACATCGACTTTGTCGGCGGCATCGGGGTGCTCAATCTGGGGCATTGCAACCCGCAAGTGGTCACGGCCATTCAGGACCAGGCGGCAAAACTGACCCACTATTGCTTCAACGCCACGCCTCACGACCCGTACATCCGCTTCATGCAGCAGCTCACGCAGTTCGTACCGGTCAGTTATCCCCTCAGCGGCATGCTCACCAACAGCGGTGCCGAAGCAGCCGAAAATGCCCTGAAGATCGTACGCGGCGCCACAGGGCGCACGGCGGTCATCGCCTTCGACGGTGGCTTTCATGGCCGCACGCTGGCGACCCTCAACCTCAACGGCAAGGTGGCACCCTATAAACAGAAAGTCGGCGTGCTGCCCGGCCCGGTCTTTCACGTTCCGTTCCCCAGCAAGGACAACGGCGTGTCCACCGAGCAGGCGCTCAAGGCCATGGACCGGCTGTTCAGCGTCGAGATCGACGTCAACGACGTGGGCTGCATCATCTTCGAGCCGGTGCAGGGCGAAGGCGGTTTTCTGGCCATGCAGCCGGACTTTGCCCAGGCATTGCGAGCGTTCTGCGATAAACACGGCATCGTACTGATCGCCGATGAGATCCAGTCCGGCTTCGGCCGTACCGGGCAGCGTTTTGCGTTCAGCCGTCTGGGCATCGAACCGGATCTGATTCTGCTGGGCAAAAGCATTGCGGGCGGCATCCCGCTGGGCGCGGTGGTGGGTCGCAAGCCGTTGCTGGACAACCTGCCCAAGGGCGGCCTGGGCGGCACCTATTCCGGCAACCCGATTGGCTGCGCAGCGGGCCTCGCGTCACTGGCGCAGATGACCGATGCCAACCTTTCCAGCTGGGGCGAGCAGCAGGAGCGCGCCATCGTTTCACGCTATGAAGCCTGGCGGGCGAGCAAACTGTCGCCGTATCTGGGCAGGCTGACCGGGGTCGGCTGCATGCGCGGTATCGAACTGATCACGCCGGAGGGCGAGCCCGGCACCCGACCGCTCGCCGAACTGCTGAGCTCAGCGAGGAACGCCGGGCTGCTGCTGATGCCCAGTGGCAAATCGCGGCACATTATCCGCCTGCTGATCCCGCTGACCATCGAACCCGACGTGCTGCACGAAGGGCTGGATATTTTCGAGCGCTGCCTGGCAGCGCTGGCTTGAACCCGTACGGAGAAAACACCCTGATGAGCACAGCACGCTTTGCCGACCCGGACCAGATCCGCGCGGGCTTTTCTCGCGCCATGTCGCAGATGTACAAGCACGAAGTGCCGCTGTACGGCACGCTGATGGCGCTGGTGAGTGAAGTCAACGAACAGGTCATGAGCCATGACAGCAGTGTGCTGGACAGCCTGCGCCAGACCGGTGAAATCCAGCGCCTGGACATGGAACGGCACGGTGCGATCCGCGTCGGCACGGCACAGGAACTGGCCACCCTCGCCCGCCTGTTCGCGGTCATGGGCATGCAGCCGGTGGGTTACTACGACCTGAGCGCGGCCGGCGTGCCGGTTCACTCCACCGCCTTTCGCGCCGTGCATGAGCAGGCGCTGCAGGTCAGTCCGTTTCGGGTGTTCACCTCGTTGCTGCGTCTGGAACTGATCGAAAGCGACAGCCTGCGTGAGTTCGCCAGTCAGGTGCTGGGCAAACGCAGTATCTTCACGCCCGGCGCCCTGGCGTTGATCGAGAAGCATGAAGCAGACGGCGGCTTGAGCGAAGCCGATGCGGCCGAGTTCATTCAGCAGGCGCTGGAAACCTTTCGCTGGCACAACACGGCGACCGTTTCGCTGGACGACTATCAGAAGCTGAACACTCAGCATCGCCTGATCGCTGATGTGGTGGCGTTTCGCGGCCCGCACATCAACCACCTGACGCCTCGCACGCTGGACATCGATGCGGTTCAGGCCGGCATGCCCGGCAAGGGCATCACCCCCAAAGCGGTGGTTGAAGGGCCGCCACGTCGCCAGTGCCCGATTCTGCTGCGCCAGACCAGCTTCAAGGCGCTGGAAGAACCGATTGCCTTCATCGGCCAAGGTGGCAGTCGGTCGGGCAGCCACTCGGCACGCTTCGGCGAGATCGAACAGCGTGGCGCCGCACTGACGCCCAAAGGCCGCGAGCTGTATGACCGGCTGTTGAGCGAAGCCCGCGACGCGCTGGGCGAGTTCCCCAATGAGGCCAATGCCGTGCGCTATGCCGGGCTGCTGGAAGAGACGTTCAAGGCGTTCCCGGACAGCCACGCTGAAATGCGCAGGCAGGGTCTGGCCTACTTCCGCTATTTCCCGACCGAATCAGGCATTGCCGAGCGCGCACCCGGCAGTCTGGAGCAGCTTGTCGAAGCCGGTCATGTGCGCTTCGAGCCACTGGTGTACGAAGACTTTTTGCCGGTCAGCGCGGCGGGTATCTTCCAGTCCAACCTGGGCGATAACGCACAGGCGCATTACGCGACGAATTCGAATCAGCAGGATTTCGAGCGGGCGCTGGGACGCGGGACGCTTAACGAACTGGACCTGTATGCCGATACCCAGCGGCGCTCCCTGGAGGAATGCGCCAAGGCGCTGGAGCTGAGCAGTCCCGCCTGCTAATTAGTGAGAGCGAGCTTGCTCGCGAAGACGATGTTTCAGGCGATGCATTTTGGCGCCCATACCGACTTTTTCGCGAACAAGTTCGCTCCTACGGCCTTCGGCCAGAATCAAACGCGCACTTGTGTATAACGATGAGCGCTCTGCGTCACATTCCCGGTTCGCTACCCCTTGGGCAAAAGGCCGTTTTGATTCTGCCCAACGGGCGTAGGAGCGGACTTGTCCGCGAAGGGGCCGCAAGCCTTCCCGAAAATATATCGCCTGAAAAATCGTCTTCGCGAACAAGTTCGCTCCTACGGCCTTCGGCCAGAATTAAAAGCGCACTTGCGCATAATGATGAGCGCTCTGCGTCACATTCCCGGTTCGCTACCCCTTTGGCAAAAGGCCGTTTTGATTCTGCCCAACGGGCGTAGGAGCGGACTTGTCCGCGAAGGGGCCGCAAGCCTTCCCGAGAATGTATCGCCTGAAACATCGTCTTCGCGAACGAGTTCGCTCCTACGGCCTTCGGCCAGAATCAAAAGCGGACTTGTGCATAACGATGAGCGCTCTGCGTCACATTCCCGGTTCGCTCCCCCTTGGGCAAAAGGCCGTTTTGATTCTGCCCAACGGGCGTAGGAGCGGACTTGTCCGCGAAGGGGCCGCAAGCCTTCCCGAGAATGTATCGCCTGAAACATCGTCTTCGCGAACGAGTTCGCTCCTACGGCCTCCGGCCAGAATCAAAAGCGGACTTGTGCATAATGATGAGCGCTCTGCGTCACATTCCGGGGCGTTCTGTGTTCTGTTTAAAGCAACGATAAATAAAATTCGCAATATTGGTGTGCAACCTCGCGCTATGCATACTGCGATTGCGTGTGGACAGCAAAGTGCCGTATTCAAAGGCTCATCCCTTCAAATAGCGCACCCTGTGATCCCCTTGCGAAGGCTCGAAGCAGCCTGGGTCTGGATCACATTCAGACCTCATAAAAATACCTGGCCGGATAACGGTCTCCATGACTTCATGGACTTTCCAACGCTGCCCTGGCGCTTCACCGCGCCGACCTGAAAAACAGAATAACGATTGATAAGGCCTGAAAAAGGTCATTCAGCAGGCAAGGGGATCATCATGCAAAACTCACACGCTGCAGTGTCGGGTGACAATCAGGCCGTTTCATCGACGGTGAAACTGTATGTCTGGGCCGCCATTATCCTCACCATTGCTGAAATGATCGGTGCAGTCAGTATTCCGCTGGGCCCCGGCAAGGTGGTGCTGTTGCCGATGGTCTGGGCGCTGCTGCTGGGCGCGATGATCGGCCTTGCCAGCCGTCGTATGCCGGGCACCATTGGCATCGACCACGGCACGCAATTGCGCTCGGCCTCCATCCTGCAACCTGCCCTGCTGCTGTTCATCGCCAAGCTCGGTCTGGTGGTCGGTGGCTCGCTGCCGGTGGTGTTCGCTTCCGGGTGGGCGCTGATGTTTCAGGAGTTCGGCCACTTCGTCGGTACCGTGATGCTCGGTCTGCCGGTGGCGTTGATGCTCGGTATCAAGCGCGAAGCCATTGGTGCGACCTTCTCGGTCGGCCGTGAGCCGAGCCTGGCAATCATCGGCGAGCGTTATGGCATGGACTCACCGGAAGGTCGCGGCGTATTGGCCGAGTACCTGACGGGCACCCTGTTCGGCGCGCTGTTCATCGCGATCGTCGCCGGGTTTATCGCCAGCCTGGGAATCTTCCATCCCAACTCGCTGGCGATGGGCTCAGGCATCGGCTCGGGCAGCATGATGGCCGCCGCTGCCGGGGCGATTGCCGCGCAACAGACACCGGAAGTCGCCAAGGAAGTCATGACCCTGGCAGCAGCCTCGAACCTGATCACCACCACCATCGGCACCTACTTCACCCTGTTCATCTCCCTGCCCCTGGCGGTCTGGGGCTATCGTGTGCTCGAGCCGCTGATCGGCCGTACCACCAAAGCCTCCATGAGCGAGGAAGGCCTGCGCCACAGCGACGTGTCGCTGGAGGTGCCGGAACTGGGCTGGTCGGGCAAGATCAGTGCCTGGCTGGCGGCGGGGGCACTGGCGCTGATTGCCAACTATGTCGGCTACAAGACACTGTCAGGCGATGCCTTCACCGGCATGGGCATTATGATTTTCTGTGCCTTCGCCGGTGAGGTGCTGTGCAACCTGCTGCGCCGCAAGATCCCGGCGGTGTGCATGGTGTCGCTGGTAGCGATGTTCCTGACGTCGCCGGCCTGCCCCTGGGCCGCCGAGATTGCGCGGATCACCGGCTCGATCAACCTGCTGGCGGTCATCACCCCGATGCTGACCTTCGCCGGCCTGTCGATTGCCAAGGACCTCCCGGCCTTCCGCCGCCTGGGCTGGCGGATTGTGCTGGTGTCGTTCCTCGCCAACTTCGGTACGTTCATCGGCGCGGTATTGATCGCCGAGCTGTTCCATTGATCCGCATCGCCTGATTCGGCGCAGTCAGCCAAGCGCCTCGTTCACCAGCCAGTCATGCACTGCGCGACGTGACGGGGTGCTGAGCGCCCCTTCACGATAGGCCAGCACGTATTTCTTTCTGGCCTTGATAGGATGACCGAACGGCACGATCAACAAGCCCTGCTCCAGCTCATCGGTGATCAGCGCCTTGCGCGCAATAGCCACACCCATGCCCATACGCGCGGCGTCGATGGTCAGGTGATTACGGTTGAACGTGTGGCCGCGACGCACGTCAATGCCATCGGCACCGATGGCCGTCAGGTAGAACTCCCACTCCGCATACTCATAGCTGCCGCGCCAGGCAGTGATGTCGTGCAACAACGGAAAGTGCACCAGCTGACTGGGCGTATCCAGCGGTGGCTTGCCCACCAGCAGGTCTGGCGAGCAGACCGCGAACAGCTCCTCCTCCAGCAAGGGCGTAGTCGACAACCCCGGATAGCTGCCGTCGTTCAGGTCGATGGCCAGATCGAAATCGTCATCACGCAACGAGCCGCTGCTGTCCTCGGCAATGATCCGCAACTGGATGTCCGGAAACGCCGCCTGCAGGCGTGGCAGGCGCGGCATCAGCCATTTGCTCAGGAATGATGGAATGCAGCGCAGCTTGAACACCCCGCCGATACGCCCGGAATACAGCAGGCGCAGTTCTTCGCTGATACGGCTCTGCACTTCGTTGGCGACCACCGCCAGACGCTGACCTTCAGCGGTCAGCTCAAGCCCGCGCCCGACCCGGTGAAACAGCGCAAAGCCCAGGCGCTCTTCGAGCTGGCGCATCTGCTGGCTGATCGCGCCGGGGGTGACGTGCAATTCTTCCGCGCAGCGGGTGAAGGACAGGTGACGGGCCGCGCAGGCGAACACCTGTAGCCAGGCGTGCATCTGTGCGTTGAAGATTCTGCTCATTGAAGAGTTCCGCTAAAGCGTTGCATAGCAACAATCGTTTGTCGTTTCGACAGCCGAAGCCAAAGATGAGTAACAGAAAAAGGGGAATACCAAATTCCCGTGCATCATCTCACCTGAAGGACCTTCGTGATGGCTATCAGCGTCTTCGACATGTTCAAAATCGGCATCGGGCCGTCCAGTTCCCACACCGTCGGGCCAATGCGCGCCGGTGCGCTGTTCGTGACCGAGCTGCGCAACCACAACCGGTTGCACAGCGTAGAACGGATCGAGGTGCGATTGTACGGTTCTCTATCGGCCACGGGCATTGGTCACGGCAGCGATCGCGCAACGGTCATGGGCCTGATGGGCGAATGGCCGGACCAGATCGACCCCAGCCAGGTCAACCAGCGCATCGACACGCTGCGTGCCGATAACCAGCTGATGCTGGCGGGCGAACAGGCCATCACCTTCGTCTGGGAGCGGGACATGTGCCTGCTCGATGAAAGCCTCCCCTACCATCCCAACGGCATGACCCTGTGTGCCTACGGCAAGAACGGCGAACTCCACGAGCAGACCTACTATTCGGTGGGCGGCGGCTTTGTGATCGACGCCGAACAGGCCGCCAGCGGCGTGCTGGACAACGACACAACCGTCCTGCCCTATGATTTTTTCAGTGGCGCGCAGTTGCTCAAGCTGTGCAAGACCCACGGCATGAGCATTTCCGAGCTGATGATGGCCAATGAAAAGGTCTGGCGCAGCGAGGAGGAAATCCGCGAGAAAATCATGGTGATCTGGGCCGCGATGCGCGCCTGCGTCGACAAGGGCCTGGTGGAAACCGGCATCCTGCCCGGTGGCCTGAACGTGCGGCGGCGTGCCTACCGCCTGCATCAGAACCTGCAGAACCTGGATAACCCCAACGTGATCGGCTCGACCCTGAGCGCCATGGAATGGGTCAACCTGTTCGCCCTCGCAGTCAACGAAGAAAACGCCGCAGGCGGGCGCATGGTGACCGCGCCCACCAACGGCGCAGCTGGCATCGTGCCCGCCGTGCTGCATTACTTCATGAAATTCAAGCCCACGGCCAATGACGATGACGTGGTGCGCTTTTTCCTGAGCGCCGCCGCGGTCGGCATTCTGTGCAAGAAAAACGCCTCGATTTCCGGTGCCGAGGTCGGTTGTCAGGGCGAGGTAGGATCGGCCTGCGCAATGGCCGCCGCCGGTCTGGCGGAGATCCTCGGCGCGACGCCCGAGCAGGTAGAGAACGCTGCCGAGATTGGCCTGGAGCATAATCTGGGGCTGACCTGCGACCCGGTCGGCGGGCTGGTGCAGATCCCCTGCATCGAGCGCAATGCGATTGCTGCCGTAAAGGCGATCAATGCCGCCCAGATGGCCCTGCGCGGCGACGGCGAGCACCACATATCGCTGGACCATGCCATCCGCACCATGCGTGACACCGGCGCCGACATGCACGACAAATACAAGGAAACCTCACGCGGCGGGCTGGCGGTCAACCTGATCGAGTGCTGACAGACATCCACCGGCGTCGCGACGTATTCGAGAGCGTTCGGGGCGGTACATCCCCTGCGGAGGTACCGTCCTTTTCGCGAACCGCGTCGCTCCTATGACCTACGGCCAGCATCAAAGGCAGGCGTAAGCGCGAGAGCCATTCAAGCCACCGGCAAACACTGCTCCACCAGCGAGGTCCAGACCGCAACGCCGGGCTCAATCACCTGGTCGTTGAAGTCGTAGTACGGGTTGTGCAAAGCCGCCGACGGCTTCTCGCCGTCGACGCCCATCCAGATGTAAGCACCGGGGCAGGCATGCAGCATGAAGGCGAAGTCTTCAGAGGCCATCGACGGGTTGCAGCCCCACTGCACGTTGGCCTCGCCGACTGCGGCGACTGCTGCGCGACGGATCGTGGCAGCCGCTTCGACGTGGTTTTCGGTCACCGGGTAGCCGACGTTGTAGACCAGCTCGCCGCGCACGCCGAAGGCTGTCGGCAAACGCTCGACGAACTCGCCGATCAGTTGCTGAACCTTTTCGCGCACAGGGGTTTGCAGGCAGCGCACGGTGCCACGCAACGTGGCGGTTTCCGGGATCACGTTGATCGCCTCGCCGGCATTGAACTGAGTGATGCTGACCACCGCCGAATCGAGCGGCGACAGGCGCCGGGAGACAATGGTTTGCAGCCCCAGCACCAGCTCGGCCGCGGCCACGATCGGATCATTGCCCTTGTCCGGCATGGCCGCGTGGCTGCCTTTGCCGGTCAGGGTGATTTCAAAGGTGTCGAGCGACGCCATCATCGGCCCCGGATTGATCACCACCTTGCCCGCAGGCACGCCCGGCCAGTTGTGCAGGCCGTAGATGGCTTCCATCGGAAAGCGTTCGAACAGCCCGTCTTCGATCATTCGCTGTGCGCCGCCGAGGTTCTCTTCGGCAGGCTGGAAGACGAAATGCACCGTGCCGCGAAAGCGCCGAGTCTCGGCCAGATGCCTCGCGGTGGCCAGCAGGATAGCGGTGTGGCCATCATGGCCGCAGGCGTGCATGCAGCCCTTGTGGGTCGACTTGTGAACGCTGTCGCCCAGCTCCTGAATCGGCAAGGCATCCATGTCGGCACGCAGGCCGATGGTCGGACCGTCACCATTACGCAGGGTGCCAACCACGCCAGTGCCGCCCAGCCCACGGTGAATCTCGATGCCGAAACCGCTCAGCAACTCAGCCACCTTGTCAGAGGTTTTCAGCTCCTGAAACCCCAGTTCCGGCGCGGCATGGAGGGTGCGGCGCCACACAGTTGCTTCGTCAATCAACGTCTTTGAAATGGACATGTGCTTACTCCAGACTCGCGCCGTAGCCAAAGCTGGCGGCTGGCTTGGCGGCGGTTTCGACCCAGACGCTTTTCACTTCACTGTACTCGCGCAGGGCATCCAGACCGGAAGACCGGCCATAACCACTCTCACCATAGCCGCCGAACGGCGAACTGACGTGAATAGTCTTATAACCGTTGACCCAGAAGGTCCCGGCCCGCACTTGTCTGGCAACGCGGTGAGCGCGGCCGACATCGCGGGTCCAGACACCACCGGCCAGGCCGAAACGGCTGTCGTTGGCGATGCGGATCGCGTCCTCTTCGTCTTTGAATGGAATCGCCACCACCACCGGGCCGAAGATTTCTTCCTGCGCGCAGTACAGCGCGTTGGTGCCTGCCAGGACGGTCGGATTGATGTAGTAACCGGGTTTTTCCGGGATCGGATCAGCGTGCTCGCCCACCAGCTTCGCGCCGTCTTTGAGCGCCTGCTCGACCATGTTTTTCACGTGGTTGTATTGCTTGGCGTTGTTGATCGGGCCGATCTGGGTTTCCGGATCGCTCGGGTCACCAACCTTGAACTGCGTCGCAGCCACCGCCAGGGCATTGGTGAACTTCTCGAAGATCGATTCCTGCACCAGCAGCCGCGAACCGGACACACAGCTCTGCCCGGCACCGGAAAAGATCGCGGCCTGGGCACCGCGCAAGGCGACTTCCAGGTCGGCGTCGTCGAACACGATGTTGGCCGACTTGCCGCCCAGCTCCAGAACCGCAGGAATGCAACGCTGCGCCGCTGCCACGGCGATATGCCGGCCAGTGGCTGGCGAGCCGACGAACACCACCTTGCGAATGTCAGCCTTGGCGATGAACGCCTGGCCGATGGAATGACCGAAACCGGCAATCACGTTGACCAGCCCTTTCGGCACGCCGGCCCGCTCGATCAGCACGCCGACCATCAGCGAGCTGAGCGGGGTCAGCTCCGACGGTTTGAGAATGACCGCGTTGCCCGCTGCAATCGCCGGGGCGATCTGCCAGCCACAGGTGAAGATCGGCGCATTCCAGGGCGTAATCTGCAACACCGTGCCCAGCGGTTCGTAGGTCACATAGTTCAGATGCGTGGTCGGCACCGGGATGATCTCGCCGTGCAGCTTGTCCGCCCAACCAGCGTAATACTCGAACATCTCGGCCACTTTGAGCACTTCGACGCGGGCGTCACGGATCGGCTTGTTGGCGGTCAGGGATTCGATCTGCGCGAGGTTTTCCAGCTCGTCACGAATCAGATTGCCCACCTGATACATGGCACGGCCACGCGCCTGAGCAGTCAGCGCCCACCATTGTTGTTGCGCAGCCCTGGCAGCCTTGTCGGCCACTTCAACCAACGACTCGTCGGCGTCCGGGAAACTCAGCAGCAGGCTGTCGTCATGGGCATTGCGCACTTCGACGGGCGCGCCGTGACCTTCGATGAACTGGCCGCCGACGTAACTGGCGATGACACTGCGATCGCCCCAGTAAGGACGCATCAGTTCGAGGATTTTTGCAGTGCTCATCGCTTATTCTCCATGACCGTAAAGTTTGCCATCGGTGCGTTGCACGATGGCGCAGAAGTCTTCGTTGTCCGCCAGGGTTTCACTGCTGGCCTGCCACAACTGCGCGACGACGCGCGACAGCGGCAGGTCCATGTCCAGGCTGTCCGCCAGATCGCTGGCCAGGCCGACGTCCTTGCGCATCAGGCCCATGGTGAAGCCGGAGTCATAGGCCTTGTTGAGTACCCAGGTCGGGAACATCACTTGCGTGGCACCGCTGCGTCCGGAACCGGCATTCAGACCCTGCAGAAGTTTTTCCGGATCGACCCCTGCACGCGCGGCCATCGCCACGGCTTCGGCAGTGCTGATCAGGTGACAGGCGGCGAGCATGTTGTTGGCGATCTTGGCCACGTTCCCTGCGCCACATTGCCCGACGTGCACACGTGTCCCGCTCATGCCTTCCAGGACCGGCATGGCGCGCGCCAGGTCAGCATCCTCGGCACCGATCACCATCGACATGCTGCCGGTGGCAGCGCCTTTCGGGCCGCCAGACACCGGCGCGTCGATGAAGGCGATGCCGTTCTTCGCCAGTTCGGCGGCGACCTTGCGGCTCATTTCCGGCGTCGACGTCGTGGTATCGACGACGATAAGGCCCTTGCGCCCCACCTCGTTGATGCCACCCGCGCCGAGGCACACCGACTCCACGTGCTCGGCCTTGGGCAGCGAGAGGATCAGAATGTCCACGCCTTGAATCAGTTGCGTGCGATCGGCAACCGGCTTGACGCCCTTGCTTTCGGCCTGGGCCAGCGCGGCCTGCGACAGGTCGAAGCCGCTGACATCAAAGCCCTTGCCGGCCAGCGTGGCCGCCATGCCGCCGCCCATGTTGCCCAGTCCGATCACACCTGCTTTCAAAGTCATGTCTGCATCCCGATCAAAGATTTTGTACGAATTAGAGGATGACGCTGCGGGCCCCTGCGGCCGGCAATGTGCTGGTGATTCGAGTATGGACAGCGCTCTCCCCTCTCAGCAATAATCCAAAAATCGAATTTATGTTGCCTTTAGCGCAACACTGGAAGCCCATGAGCCTCGTTCAAGATCGACGCATCCTGTACTTTTTCGAAGCCGTACGATTGGGCAGCGTCCGGGCTGCCGCCGACTTCCTCAACGTTGCGCCTTCGGCGGTGAGCCGCCAGATCGCGCAACTGGAACAGGAGCTGGGTTCCCCCCTGCTGGAGCGCCATCGACGCGGCGTCAAACCGACCGAGGCGGGCGACAAGGTGCTGGCCTATTACCGCCAGCGACTGACGCAGCAGGAGGTCCTGCTGGATTCGATTCAGGCGCTGAAAGGCTTGCACAGCGGCTCGGTGACGCTGGTCTCCGGGGAGGGTTTTCTGGAAAGTCTCGCGCAGCCGCTGGCCCGGTTTTCCGAGCTGTACCCCAGGATCGAACTGATCGTGAACGTCTGCGGCAGCAACGAGGTGATTCGCCAGGTGGTCGAGGATGAAGCGCACATCGGTCTGGTCTTCAACCCGGCTGCCGACCCGAAAATCCGTTCGCATGCGCATCAGCGTCAACCGGTCTGTGTGATCACTGCGCCTGATCATCCGCTGACCGACGAACCAGGCCCGATACAGCTGCGGGCACTTGAGGACTACCGTGTCGCCCTGCCTGCGGTGTCTTACGGTATCCGCCAGATTCTGCTGCAAGCCGAGCACCAGCTGGGCATCACCGTGCAGCCGACGCTGACCTGCAGCACCTTCGCGATGCTCAAGCATTTCGCCATGCAAGGGGGCGTCACGCTGCTGCCGACCTTTGTCGTGGAGGAAGAGATAAAAGCCGGCACATTGCGTGCCCTGCCCTTGCAGCATGAGGTGTTCAGCAGCCCGCAAACCCACCTGATCAGCCGCCTGGGCCGTCAACTGAGCGTTGGTGCCAACCGCCTGATGGGCATGCTGTTGCAGGATATGACAGCGTTCCGCAACTGACCTACCGTTAGTCCGCGCGTCAAGCAATCGCGCTGAACCAACAAAAAGCTCATGGTTCATCTTCAGTAACGGAGCGGAATTCCTGCTGCCACTGAGGATTGATCATGAGAGCTTTGACTTACCACGGCGCGAACAGTGTAAAAGTCGATACAGTGCCGGACCCTGTGATCGAGCAAGCGGATGACATCATTCTGCGCGTAACGGCGACCGCTATCTGCGGTTCCGACCTGCACTTGTATCGCGGCAAAATCCCTACGGTTGAACACGGCGACATCTTCGGTCACGAGTTCATGGGCGTCGTTGAAGAGACCGGCTCGGCCGTCACGGCTGTAGCCAAAGGCGATCGCGTGGTGATCCCGTTCGTCATCGCCTGCGGCAGCTGCTTTTTCTGCAACCTCGACCAGTTCGCGGCCTGCGAAACCACCAACACCGGACGTGGCGCGATTCTCAACAAAAAGTCGATTCCACCAGGGGCGGCGCTGTTCGGCTTCAGCCATCTGTATGGCGGCGTTCCGGGCGGCCAGGCTGAATACGTGCGAGTGCCCAAGGCCAACGTTGGTCCGTTCAAGGTGCCAGGCACGCTGGCTGACGAGAAGGTTCTGTTCCTCTCCGATATTCTCCCCACCGCCTGGCAGGCTGTACTCAACGCCGGGATTGGCCAGGGTTCGACGGTTGCCATTTACGGTGCTGGCCCGGTCGGCCTGATGAGCGCGGCGTGCGCAAAAATGCTCGGTGCGGAAAAGATCTTCATGGTCGATCACCATCCGTATCGTCTGGCCTATGCGCAGAAAACTTACGGCGTGATCCCGATCAATTTTGATGAAGACGATGATCCGGCTGACACGATCATTCGCCAGACCGCCGGCATGCGCGGGGTGGATGGCGTAATCGACGCGGTGGGTTTCGAGGCCAAGGGCAGCACCACGGAAACCATTCTGGCAACGCTAAAGCTGGAAGGCAGCAGCGGCAAGGCATTGCGTCAGTGCATCGCAGCAGTACGCCGCGGCGGCGTGGTCAGTGTGCCAGGGGTATATGCCGGGTTCATCCATGGCTTCATGTTCGGCGATGCGTTCGACAAGGGCCTGACCTTCAAAATGGGCCAGACCCACGTGCATCGCTTCATGCCTGAATTGCTGGAACACATCGAGGCCGGCCGCCTGGAACCCGAAGCCATCATCACGCACCGGATGTCACTGGAAGATGCCGCAAAGGGCTACAAGCTGTTCGACAAGAAGGAAGAGGATTGCCGCAAGGTTATCCTGACGCCTGGCAACAACACCATTGTGGTGCCGGACGACACGACCGAAGCCCTGGTCGGGGGTGGCGTGCCGGCTATGTAAGGTACGGGTTCGCCTTTGATTCTGGCCTAAGGCCGCAGGAGCGAACGTGTTCGGGAACGGTATTGCAGACGATGTATGTTCATCGTTCATGCCACCCCTTTCGCGAACAAGTTCGCTCCTACGCCCTGCGGGCAGAAGCTTGAAAACGGTGTTTCAGACGATGTATGTTCATCGTTCATGCCACCCCTTTCGCGAACACGTTCGCTCCTACGCCCTGCGGGCAGAAGCTTGAAAACGGTGTTTCAGACGATGTATGTTCATCGTTCATGCCGCCCCTTTCGCGAACACGTTCGCTCCTACGCCCTGCGGGCAGAAGCTTGAAAACGGTGTTTCAGACGATGTATGTTCATCGTTCATGCCGCCCCTTTCGCGAACACGTTCGCTCCTACGCCCTGCGGGCAGAAGCTTGAAAACGGTGTTTCAGACGATGTATGTTCATCGTTCATACCGCCCCTTTCGCGAACACGTTCGCTCCTACGCCCTCCGGGCAGAAGCCTGAAAATGGTGTTTCAGACGATATATGTTCATCGTTCATACCGCCCCCTTCGCGAACAAGTTCGCTCCTACGCCCTGCGGGCAGAAGCCTGAAAACGGTGTTTCAGACAATGTATGTTCATCGTTCATGCCGCCCCTTTCGCGAACACGTTCGCTCCTACGCCC
>NZ_JARVSW010000017.1:0-94483 GCF_030208985.1 Pseudomonas sp. MEJ108 | reverse complement strand
GCTCACTTTGGTCCCTCAAAGTGAGTCGCCGAGGGGCGAAAAGGTGACCTGAGCCGAACTCCAATCTACCTGACATCGCATAACTGCTGTGTGACGCAGAGCGTCACGAACGGCATTCCCACGCGGAGCATGGGGACGATAGTCAGCGGAATTTCAGTCCCGTATTCCGGGCTCTTCAGGACGCATATGTCACCATGAGCACCGGGCGTGGAAACGAGCAATCACGATCAAACCCGCGCCTGCACGTTCACCCAATACCGCGTGAAGCGCTGCACGCGTACCGGGAGGGCGAGTTCGAGCATGTCGAGGATGCGCTCGCTGTCGGCCAGCGGGTAGCTGCCGGAAATCAGCAGCCCTGCAACCCTCGCATCGCAATTCAGACGACCGCGGCGGTAGCGACTCAACTCTGCGAGAAAATCCGTCAGCCTCATGCGCGACGCCACCAGCATCCCGTCCGCCCAGGCACCACTGCCTGCGTCCAGCGGACGAACCTTGTCCCAGGCATCGCGGCTGAACGTCACCTGCTGGCTGGCGCGCAGCATCAAGCCCGCTCCGCTCTTGCCGGCAGGGGCTATTTCAAGGGCTCCGGCAAACACGGCCAATTGCGTACGCCCATTCAGCTGACGCAGGTTGAAACGACTGGCGCCTGTCGACGCCCTGACCGTGCCTTGCGCGCTCAACAGGTTCAGCGGGCGCGTGTCCGCCGAGGCCGTCATGAGGATTTCGCCCTGCAGCAGTTCGATCAGGCGCTGCTGCGCATCAAAACGCACATCCACCGCGCTGGCAGTATTCAACTGCACCTGACTGCCGTCGCTCAACGCCACCTTGCGCTGTTCGCCCACACCACTGTCGTAGTCGGCCAGCAAAGGTTGCAGGGCAATCTGCTCGCGCAGGCTCCAGCCCGCTGCCGAGCCTGCGCCGAGCAGCAATAGCAGTTTGAGCGCATGCCGACGGCTGGCGGACTTCGGCGCATTGAGTGCCGCATGCGCCAGCGGCGAGGACAGTCCACTCAGGCGCTGGTTGACCCGCTGCATGTGCGCCCATGCCCGTTGGTGCTCGGCGTTGCCATTGAGCCACAGCTGCCAGGCGTGCTGACGGCGGGCATCCAGCGTGCCTTCCTGCATTTCCAGCAGCCAGCCAACGGCCTGCTGTGCCACGGCAGGCGAGATGTCGGATTTGTTCAGGGACTCGATGTTCGGATTCATAAGGCGAAATAGCAGCGCAGGGCGGCCTTGTGCAGATGGCGCTTGACCGTGGCGATGGAAATACCCAGTTCGGCAGCGATCCGGCCATGGCTCAAACCGTCGACCTGCGACAACAGAAACGCCTGCTTGACCAAGGTCGGCAGGCCGTCCAGCAGTTGATCGAGTTCGACCAGGGTTTCGAGAATGATCGCCCGCTCTTCTTCCGAAGGCGCCACGCGCTCCGGCAGTTCGGCCAGTGCCTGATAGTAGGCATGCTCCAGGTCCTGACGCCGGTAGTGATTGCACAGCACACGCTTGGCAATCGTCGTCAGAAAGGCTCGCGGCTCGACGATTTGCGCTGTATCGCGTGCGCCCAGCACCTTGATAAAGGTGTCCTGCGCCAGGTCCGCCGCGCTGTGCGGGCAGCCGAGCCTGCGCCGCAACCAGGTCGTCAGCCAGGCGTTGTGAGCCCTGTACAGGCCTTCGACAGTGTGATTGAGAGCGGAGTGGGCGACGGGCATCACGGGGGAACAATCCACGGGGACTCATTGGTGGCGTGGATTCTGGCAGACTCTTTTGCGTATGAGAATATTTATCATTAATATTGCGGTTCATTTTTCCCGCCCGGGATCGAAAAAACGCACGGCAAAAGCCAGAACCAGTGTCTTAATGCATGGCGAGAGCGCCTGCGGCTGGGCGGCGGTTGATGAGTATGGGCAGCGGCGAGTCAGCTATTGGCCTAAAGCCGTTCTGTACTCACCCGGTGTCGCCCCCGTGGCTTGACGAAAACGGTTGCTGAAATGGCTGGCGCTGGCGAACCCGCAAGCCAGCGCGATCTCGCCAAGCGGCTTGCCGGTACTGCGCAGCAATTGGCGCGCCTGCTCGATACGCCGCGCCAACAGGTACTGGTGCGGCGGCAACCCGAAGCTTTCGCGAAACATGCGCGCGAAGTGGTATTCCGACAGCGCACACAGGCCGGCCAGTTGGCCAAGGCTCAGCGGGTCGGCGAGATGCATTTCGATGAAATCCACCAGATGCCGGCGCAGATGCGGCGCCAGGCCGCCTTTCAAGCGCAGCCCGTCGCGCAGGCCTGCCTGATTGAGCAGTGCATGGCTGACCATCTCGTGCGCCAGGCTGCTGGTCAGCAGGCGCTCGCCGGGTTCTGCCCAGTTCAGGCGAATCAGCTGCCGGAAGCGTGCGGCTTGTGCGGGGTCTTCCAGAAAGGTGTTTTCCCGCAGTTGCATCTCGCGCGGCTCGCGATCCAGCAGGGTGACGCAGCCAAGCGCAAACTGTTCCGGGCTGAAATACAGATGCGCCAGACGGATCTCGCCGTTCACCACCCAGGCGGACTCATGACCGGCAGGCAAGATGCACAGCTTGCCCGGCGCGCCTTTCTGGTCGGGTCTGCCGCGGCGAAAGGTCCCGGTACCGTCCTCGATATAGCACGACAGGGTATGGTGGGTCGGTGCGTGATATTCCTGCGAGTCGTGCCGATTGTTCCACAACGCCGCCACCAGCCCGTCGCCCAGCGGCGCGCTCTGCTCCAGATTGGCATTGGGTGAACTGTTCAGGGCCTGAAAGACCTGGATGGATTCAATGGCGGACATGACGATTCCTCTAGGATTTGTATCCTACTCGCTGGTGACGCCGCTGCCAGTAGCGCTTGAATCAAATGCGCAAGATTGTGCAAGCGATGGCAGGCCGGCACGCCGCAGACTGATGGCTCATCAAGGAGCCTGCACCATGAACCTCTCGCTTTATCTGCTGACCGTGCTGATCTGGGGCACCACCTGGATCGCCCTGAAACTTCAACTCGGCGATGTCGCGATTCCGGTATCGATCGTCTATCGCTTCGCATTGGCGGCCTTGGTGCTGTTCGCGTTTTTACTGCTGAGCAAGCGGCTGCAACCAGTCAATCGTCGTGGCCAGTTGATCTGTCTGGCGCAGGGCGTGTGCCTGTTCTGCGTCAACTTCATGTGCTTCTACACGGCCAGCCAGTGGATACCCAGCGGCCTGATCGCGGTGGTGTTCTCGACCTCGACGCTGTGGAATGCGCTGAACGCACGGGTGTTCTTTCGCCAGAAAATCGCTGGCAACGTCATGGCCGGTGGCGCGATGGGCCTGCTTGGGTTGGCGTGTCTGTTCTGGCCCGAACTGTCCGGGCACAGCGCCAGCCGCGAGACCCTGATCGGGCTGGGCTTGGCCCTGCTGGGCACGCTGTGCTTCTCGGCGGGCAACATGCTGTCGAGCCTGCAGCAGAAAGCCGGTCTGCGTCCGCTGACCACCAATGCGTGGGGCATGCTCTACGGTGCGACGATACTGGGCATGTATTGCCTGCTGAGTGGCACGCCGTTCAGCTTTGAATGGAACACGCGCTACGTAGGCTCACTGCTGTTCCTGGTGATCCCCGGCTCGGTGATTGCATTCACTGCCTACCTGACCCTGGTAGGACGCATGGGCCCGGAACGCGCGGCTTACTGCACCGTGTTGTTCCCGATTGTGGCGCTGAACATCTCGACGTGGGTCGAAGGCTACCAGTGGACGCTGGCGGCCCTGCTGGGGCTGGGGCTGGTGATGGTCGGCAACGTGCTGGTGTTCAGGAAGGTCAGACCGGTTGCCGTCGTGGTCGGCGGCAAACTGGCCTGAGTCGGTGGTGATCGTGCATTGCCTGCAGATCGGCAGAGGCGTGGCCTCAGCCTTTCCACACCTGCGGGTTGACCAGATCCTGCGGTCGTTCACCGAGCAGCGCACTGCGCAGGTTGCCGTAGGCGCGGTCGGCCATGGCCTGGCGGGTTTCGGTGGTGGCTGAGCCGACGTGCGGCAGGGTCACCGCGTTCTTGAGCTGGAACAGCGGCGATTCGCTCAGCGGCTCTTTTTCGTAGACGTCCAGACCGGCACCGCGAATGGTGCCGTTCTGCAGCGCTTCGATCAGGGCGGGTTCATCGACGATCGGGCCGCGGGCGATGTTGACCAGGATGGCGCCGGGCTTCATCAGGCTCAGCTCGCGGCGGCCGATCAAGTGCTTGGTCTTTTCGCTCAGCGGTACCACCAGGCAGACGAAATCCGCGTCGGCCAGCAACTGGTCCAGGCTGCGAAATTGTGCGCCCAGTTCCTGTTCGAGTTGGGGCTTGCGGCTGTTGCCGCTGTACAGAATCGGCATGTTGAAGCCCAGACGACCACGGCGGGCAATGGCTGCGCCGATGTTGCCCATGCCGACGATACCCAGCGTCTTGCCATGCACATCGGTGCCGAAGTGCGGCGGTTCGATGCTGCGCGTCCATTGTCCGGCCTTGGTATAGGCGTCCAGTTCGGCGACTCGGCGGGCGCTGCTCATGATCAGCGAGAAGCCCAGGTCGGCGGTGCTTTCGGTCAGTACATCCGGCGTGTTGGTCAGCAGAATGCCGCGCTCGCTCAGGTAGTCGACGTCGTAGTTGTCGTAGCCCACCGAGATGCTGGACACCACCTCCAGCCTGGTGGCGCTCTGTAGTTGTTCGCGACCCAGCTTGCGGCCTGCGCCTATAAGGCCGTGGGATTCAGGCAAGGCTTCTGCAAACTGGACGTTGATATCACCCTGCTTGGGGTTGGGCACGATCACGTTGAAATCTTGCGCCAGGCGCTCGGCCATTTCAGGAGAAACACGGCTGAAGGCGAGTACGGTTTTTTTCATTGGGCAGTCACTCTCGAGCGGTTGAATGAGTAGCACGCTAACATTCCTCCCCGCTCTTTGGCAGCCGCTTTTTGCAGTTGTACGATGTCAGTACGATGACTTGAGCGCCTGCACATGCAGATCGGCTTCGTCGGCTGCGAGAATTTCCGGCAGCGAACCGCGCAGGTATTCAACCCAGGTTCTGATCTTTGCATCCAGATACTGGCGTGACGGGTAGATGGCGTACAGGTTCAGCTCTTGCGAGCGGTAATCGGACAACACGCGCACCAGGGTGCCGTTGCGCAGCCCCTCGATCGCCGAGTAGATCGGCAGGATGCCGACCCCCATGCCGCTGGAAATCGCGGTTTTCATCGCATCCGCAGAATTGACCAGCAGCGGCGAGCTGTTGATGGTGACCATCTCCTGACCTTCCGGGCCATCGAATAGCCATTTGTCCAACGGGAACACCGGGCTCACCAGACGCAGGCACGCATGATTCAGCAGGTCGGCAGGCTTGTGGGCCATGCCGAAGGTTTTCACGTACTCGGGGGACGCGCACACGATGCTGTAGGTAATGCCCAGGCGCTGAGACACAAAGCCCGAGTCGGCCAGTTCGCTGGCGAGCACGATCGACACGTCATAGCCTTCTTCCAGCAAGTCCGGCACGCGGTGGGTCATGGTCAGGTCGAACGCCACGTCCGGGTGGTTGCGCCGGTAACGGGCAATGGCGTCGATCACATAATGCTGGCCGACGCCCGGCATCGAATGCATCTTGAGCTGCCCGGCCGGGCGGGCATGAGCGTCGCTGGCTTCGGCCTCGGCTTCTTCCACCGAGGCGAGAATCTGCTCGCAGCGCAACAGATAACGCTTGCCTGCTTCGGTGAGGGCAATGCGCCGGGTGGTGCGATTGAGCAGGCGCGTCTGTAAATGCGCTTCAAGGTTGGAGACCGCACGCGAGACGTTGGCGGTGGTGGTATCCAGCACGGCGGCGGCAGCAGTGAAGCTGCCCGCTTGCGCCACGCAGCTGAAGGCACGCATGTTTTGCAGGGTGTCCATGGGTACTTCTCTGAGTAGATGGCAAATTGTGACATGAAGTAACGGATGCATGTATCCAGACCAAAGGATTATCGCCGTTTCAGTAACAAAGATTCACAAATCTCCCTGCTTATCGCCGCATCGAGCGCCGCCTAGAATCGCCGCCATTCAAGGTGTGTCACCTTCGTTCGGGAACTTGCAGCTGTGCCGCGTCGCATCATCAGAGGGCTCTGGCCCGTCGGTATTCTGGCTTTTACGCTGGTCATCAGCGGCTGTATCGGAACACATGGAATCAAATCGCAGGGCAGTCTCCTGCACGCTGACAGCCTGGCCACCGATCAGGCGATCCAGAGCGCCGCCCTCGACGCCCATTGGCCCGCAGCGCAATGGTGGCGTGCCTACGGCGACGCGCAACTGGACCGCTGGGTCGAGATCGCGACGCTGGGCAGCCCGAGTCTGGCACTTGCCGCGGCTCGTGTGCGCCAGGCAAGGGCGATGGCGCAGGTCGCCGAGTCTGCCGAGTCCGTGCAGTTGCAGGGCAACGCCAGCCTGATGCGTCACGACTGGCCCGAGGATCAGTTTTATGGTCCCGGAGCGCTGGCCGATACTCGCACCTGGGACAACAATGCGTCGCTGGGCTTGAGCTACGCGCTGGACCTGTGGGGACGTGAACGCAACGCCAGCGAGCAGGCCGTTGATCTGGCGCATGTGAGTGCTGCCGAGCAGCGTCAGGCGCAGCTCGAATTGCAGGAAAACGTGGTCCGCGCCTATATCCAGCTGTCCCTCGACTACGCCCGACTGGATATCGCCGAAGCGGCCCTGGCCCAGCAGCAACAGATACTCGACCTGGCGCAGCGCCGCCTCAAGGGCGGGATCGGCACGCACTTCGACGTCAGTCAGGCCGAAACCCCGCTGCCTGAGGCGCATCGGCAGATCGACGCGCTGCAAGAGGCCATTGCCCTGAGTCGCAACCAGTTGGCCGCGCTGGCAGGCAAGGGGCCGGGGCAGGGCGCGGCCTTGCAGCGGCCTGCGCTGTCGTTGCACACCGCACTGACATTGCCCTCGGCACTGCCTGCCGAACTGCTGGGTCAGCGACCTGACGTGGTGGCTGCGCGCTGGCAGGTGGCGGCGCAGGCACGCGGTATCGACGTTGCACATGGCGGCTTTTATCCCAATGTCGATCTGGTCGGCAGCCTGAGTTACATGGCCACGGGCGGCGGCGTGCTGGAGTTTCTGACCGGCAGCAAGCTGGGCTACAAGGTCGGGCCGGCCATCAGCCTGCCGATTTTCGACGCTGGACGCTTGCGGGCGGAGCTGGGGCGGGCGTCGGCTGCTTATGATCAGGCCGTGGCGCATTACAACCAGACGCTGGTGATGGCGCTGAAAAGTGTCTCCGACCAGTTGATTCGGCGCGCCTCGATGGACAAGCAGCAGGCACTCGCCGCCGAGTCGGTGGCGTCGGCGCAAAAGACCTACGACATTGCCCTGATCGCCTGGCAGCGCGGCCTGACCGATTACCTGAACGTGCTCAATGCGCGCACGCAACTGTTCCGCCAGCAACAGGTTCAGCAACAGGTCGAGGCCGCGCGACTGGAAGCCTACGCCGGGCTGGTGGTGGCGCTGGGCGGTGACGGGTATGGCAATGGTCATTCCGCACACACCGCCGAGTCCGGGGGCGGGCAATGATCGCCGCTCTGCAACGCATCACCGACCTGCCGTGGCGTCGCGAATTGCACAGTTGGGCGCGCAGTGACGGGGTGACCTGGGTTTACATCTTCAAGGTGTTGCTCGCCGCATTCCTCACCTACTGGCTGGCACTGCGCCTGGAACTGCCACAGCCGCATACGGCGATGATCACGGTGTTCATCGTCATGCAGCCGCAGAGCGGACAGGTGTTCGCCAAGAGTTTTTATCGCCTGCTGGGGACGCTGGCGGGGTCGGCGATGATGGTGCTGTTGATGGCCCTGTTTGCGCAGAATCCGCTGCCGTTTCTCGGCAGTCTCGCGCTCTGGGTCGGCCTGTGTTCGGCCGGCGCGGCGCGCTATCGCAACTTTCGCGCTTATGGCTTTGTGCTGGCCGGGTACACGGCAGCCATGGTCGGGCTGCCTGCGCTGGCGCATCCGGAAGGTTCGTTCATGTCGGCGGTGTGGCGGGTACTGGAAATCACCCTGGGGATCCTGTGTTCCACGGCCATCAGCGCCGCGGTGCTGCCGCAGAGTTCCAGCGCTGCGATGCGCAACGCGCTGTATCTGCGCTTCGGCGGGTTCGCCCGCTTCGTGGTCAACGGCCTGCGCGGCGACATTTCACGCAATGAATTCGAAACCGGCAACGTACGCTTTGTGGCCGAAGCCATCGGCCTGGAAGGGCTGCGCAGCGTCACGGTATTCGAAGACCCGCACATGCGTCGCCGCAACGGTCGACTCAACCGCTTGAACAGCGAATTCATGACCGTCACCACGCGCTTCAATGCCCTGCACCAATTGCTCGAGCGTTTGCGTCTCGAACAGGCCGATCAGGTGTTGACGCATATCGATCCCGGTCTTGAACACCTTGCAGAGCTGCTCGACGGATTCGCCGACCGCGCCTTGACCAACGATGACGCGGCGCTGCTGGTCACGCGTCTGGAGTCGTACAGGGCGCAGTTTCCCGCGCAGGTCAGAAGCCTGCGCGCCGAGCTGGAGCACACCCTGCCGAGCGACGCCGAACGACTGGACTTCCACACCTCGTTCGAGCTGCTGTACCGGCTGCTCAGCGAGTTGCTCGACTACGCACGAACCCATGCATCGCTGGCCGATCACAGCCATGAGCGTGAACAGTGGAAGGGCTCGTTCGTAGCGCGTACCCACTGGATGACCGCGCTGGCAGCCGGCGCCCGGGCGACCTGCGTGGTCGGGCTGATGAGTGTGTATTGGGTGCTGACGGCGTGGCCCAGCGGCGCGAGCATGGTCCTGGCCTCGGCGGCCACCGTTGCGCTGTCGTCGACCACCCACAACCCCAGGCGCATGTCGCTGCAGATGGCCGGCGGTACATTGCTCGGCGCGCTGTCGGGCTTTCTCGAAACGTTTTTTCTGTTCCCGCACATCGACGGTTTTCCGCTGCTGTGCCTGCTGTTGACCCCGGTGTTTGTGCTCGGCGCGTACCTGGGCTCACGTCCACAGTGGACGGGATACGGCCTGGGGTTGCTGATTTTTTTCAGCCTGGGCTCGGTGCCGGACAACCTGACGGTCTACGACCCCTACACCTTCATCAACAATTACATCGCGATGGTCATCGGCATGCTGATCTGTGCCGCTGCCGGGGCAATTATCCTGCCGCCCAACAGCCGCTGGATGTGGCGGCGCCTGGAGCAGGCCTTGCGCAATCAGGTGGTGTTTGCGATCAGCGCGCCGCTCAAGCGTCTGGGCTCAAGCTTCGAAAGCCAGACTCGCGACCTTATGCATCAGGCGTACGGCCTGGCGATCGGCAAACCGCTGGTACAGCGCGAGCTGTTGCGCTGGATGTTCGTGGTGCTGGAAATCGGCCACGCCATTATCGAGCTGCGCCATGAACAGGCGCTGCTGCCGATTCACCCTGCCTACGCCGAGTACCAGCCCTGGCGCATCGCGCTGCGAGTCATGGGGCGCGCCTTGGTGCGCCTGTTCATCCAGCCTGACGCGGTCAATCTGCAGCGCTGTCTGCTGGCCGTCGATCAGGCCATCAAACGGGTGCAGGAGGCCGATGAACCCTTCGCCTCGCATTTCGATACGTCGGTGCTGCGCCGGGTAAAAAGCTACCTGCACTTTATCCGCACGTCGCTGCTGGACCCGCAATCGCCGCTGGCCGCTTACAGCGTTGCGCGAAACGCTTCAGGAGTCGTCCATGCCGCCGCGTGAAATAGCCTTCCACGGCCTGTACATGCCGACCCTCACGCTGATCTTTCTGCTGGCCGTGGTTCTGGCATGGGCGCTGGATCGACTGCTGGCCGGTTTTGACCTGTATCGGCATTTCTGGCACCCGGCCCTGCTGCGTCTGAGCCTGTTTATCTGCATCTTCGGCGCGTTGGCGCTGCCCCTTTATCGTTGACGCCTGAGTCGGGAAAAATCTCTGGATGAAAAAGTTCTTCAGTCTGTTTGCCACGTTGCTGGTGCTGGCAATCGCGCTCTGGATCGGTCGCGCGTTATGGGTCGACTACATGGATACGCCCTGGACTCGCGATGGTCGGGTACGCGCCGACATCATCAACGTGGCTGCCGATGTGTCCGGCACCGTGGTCGATGTCCCGGTGCATGATAACCAGTGGGTAAAGCGTGGCGATCTGCTGATGCAGATCGACCCGGATCATTACCGGATCGCCGTGAAGCAGGCGCAGGCGTTGCTCGCTTCACGCAAGGCAACCTGGGAGATGCGCAAACTGAATGCCAGGCGGCGTGCCGATATGGATGAGCTGGTCATCTCGGCAGAAAATCGTGACGACGCGAGCAACGTAGCCACCTCGGCCCTGGCCGATTACCAGTTGGCCCAGGCGCAACTGGAGGCGGCCGAGCTTAACCTGGCACGCACGCGGGTACTGGCGGCGGTGGACGGTTACGTCACCAACCTCAATGTGCATCGTGGTGACTATGCGCGCATCGGCGAAGCGAAGATGGCCGTGGTCGACATGAACTCGTTCTGGGTCTACGGCTTCTTCGAGGAAACCAAGTTGCCGCACCTGAAAGTGGGCGACCCTGCGGACCTGCAACTGATGAGCGGCGAGGTGCTCAAGGGCCATGTCGAAAGCATCGCCCGCGGCATCTACGACCGTGACAACCCGCAAAGCCGCGAACTGATCGCCGACGTGAACCCGACCTTCAACTGGGTGCGCCTGGCCCAGCGCGTGCCGGTGCGTATCCACCTCGATCAAGTACCGCAGGATGTATTGCTGGCGGCGGGGATGACCTGCACGGTGATTGTCAGGCCGGTAGACGGCTGATACTTGAGGACGCAGAGCGTCCAGAACGGCATGCCAACGCGGAGCATTGGCACGATAGTGACAAGGCTCGGCTACAGATCAGCGTTCAGCCCAAAGCGTTTTCTCAGGCCCATATCCAGCAGACCTTTGGGCAGCAACCACGCCATCAGCGGCAGCAGGCTTGAGCCGTTGCCCAAGCGCAGCAGGCGCGGCGGATGGGCGTGTTGCACGGCCTTGAGCAGGTCGCGAGCGAATTCCGTGGCGGGAGTAGGATTGTCCAGAGAAGCCCTGGCGCGTGCACGAATGCCTTCGCGAATCGGCCACCACGGCGATTGTTCGCTGATCAACTGCTCGGCTTCGTGGCTGGCGTTCTGTGCAAAGCTCGACGCGATCGCGCCGGGCTGAACCTCCATCACCTGTACGCCGAACGGCGCCAGCTCCAGACGCAGTGCATCACTGAGCGCATGCACCGCCGCCTTGGAGGCGCAATAAGCCCCTGCGAACGGCGTGACCAGCACGCCGGATACGCTGCCGATGTTCACCACCAGACCCTTGTTGCGGCGCAGTGCCGGAAACAACGCCCGGGTCACCCCCACCACGGAAAATACATTGGTTTCGAACTGCCGCTGCAAGGCCTGCACACCGCCGTCGAGCAGGGGACCCATCGCGCCATAGCCCGCGTTGTTGATCAACACATCCAGGCCGCTGTGCGCCAGACCGGCGGCCAGTTGCTCCAGCGCCAGGCTGTCGTTGACGTCCAGTTGTACGGCGATGAAACCGGCTGCACTGAGTGCCGCGACATCGTCGGCCTTGCGCGCAGTGGCCCAGACTTCATAGCCGGTGGCCTTGAACGCGTCGGCCAGAGCACGGCCGATTCCGCTGGAACAGCCTGTAATCAAAGCGATGGGCATGGGGGATCCTTGTGGTCAGTCCGAAAAACTGCCTTGTAGATGTTCTGCGCGAAATTCCAGGGTCTGCGGGCGGTACCCGTTACGCAGTGCCGGCACCGGCACGCAATCCTGCCACGTGCCATTGGCCTGAAGTTCACCGGGGCCGCGATAGCGTGCGGACGCGTAGGTGTTGTCGGTCAGATTCACCGAATCACCGGGCGCATAGGCCGCGATCCGCCAACGCAGTTCCTGCAGGGTGACCTGATTGGTGTTGGTGATGCTGACCTGCAACGGACGATCTGCCGGGCAGCCTTGCGGGTTGTAACTCAGGCGGATATCCAGACGCTCAAGCTGGCGCGTTTCCCGACTGTCCTGCCAGATGACGATAGCCGCCACCGCGCCGAGCGCGACCGCCGCAGCCAGCGAGACGGGCATGGCCTTCGCCGGGTAGCGGAGCAGGAGGATCAGCCAGGTGAGGATTAACAGGATGCCGATCAACATGCGGCGGGTCTCCAGCAAGATGCAATGTCAGAGATACTACAGACATTAAGCAGGCGTTGACCAATGGGTAAGGCATCGGCGCGGAGAGCGCTGCAGTCTGCCCTTGTTGTGCCACTGTCATAAGTGTCAGTAGGCGCTACGGCGCCACTTATCTAGAGTGTGGGACAGCGGGAATCTTCCAGCTTCGTCGGACTTATGCAGGTGCCAGTCATGGTTGAACGCTCGATTGCCCTTCATCAGCACACGCCTGCATTACAGTTGGTGGACCCGCGCGGCTTGCCTGTGGCGTCGATTTTGCTGCATCGCTCAAGCATCGACCACGAGCCGGAACTCCGTACCAGCCAGGCGTCATTCGACCTTGCCAGTCGACCTGTCAGCCATTGGGATCCGCGCCTGTGGGCTGATCGGGCACCTGCCAATCTCAGCGTCATTCATTCGCTCGGCGGTCGGGTTCTGGCCAGCGACAGTGTGGACGCTGGCTGGCGAGTGTTGCTGGCGGGGGAGGCCGGGCAGGTAGTGGAAGCCTGGGACGCTCGGGGCGTTGTGCGACGTACTCAGTACGATGCGCTGCTAAGGCCCACCGAAGTTTTTGAAGATGAGCACTGCGTTGAGCGCTTGCTTTATGGCGGCCCTGACTCGACCGCATATAACCAGTGCGGTCAGTTGATTCGTCATGATGATCCGGCAGGTACGCGGCTTGACGATGCGTATGGTCTTTCGGGAAGTGTTATTCGTCAAACGCGGCGCTTTCTGCACTCTGCCAATGAGCCTGACTGGCCCGCGTCGCTGGCCGGGCGTGATGCCTTGCTGGAACCCGGCGACGGCGCAACCACCTGCTGGCACTACAACCCGTTGAACGAAACAATTCGGCAAATCGATGCGCAGGGCAATGTTCAGTTGCTGGATTACACCGTTGCGGGGCAGTTGAAAAACAGTCGTTTGCAACTGAACTGTCAGGCTGAACAGGTTTTGGTCAGTGCCATTCAATACGACGCGCAGCAGCGGGTGGTGTCGGAAACGGCTGGTAATGGTGTGATCAGCACGGCGCTCTATGCCACTGAAGACGGTCGTCTACTGGAGTTGAATGCCAGGCATGGCAATGGGCCGATGTTGCAGGACTTGCTCTACGGCTACGATCCCGTTGGCAATGTCATCCGTATCGAGGACCGCGCTCAGTCAACGGCTTATAACCGCAATCAGCGCATCGACCCTGTTTCGGCCTATGGCTACGACACGCTGTACCAACTGATCGAAGCCACAGGTCGGGAATCAGCGGTCGTCAATCACGGTCCGGTGTTTCCGGGTTTTCAAAGCCCTGCCGACCCTGCGCAACTGGCCAATTACACCCAGACCTACCGCTACGACGCGGGTGGCAACCTGCAACAGCTTACCCATACAGGCGCGCAGTCCCATTCGCGAACGCTGGTGACTGCGCGTTACAGCAACCGCAGTCTGCCGGTGATCAATGACCATATACCCGGTGAAGCTGAAATTGCTGCAGCCTTCGACGCCAATGGCAATTTGCTCGCCCTGCAAGCCGGGCAAGATCTGAGTTGGGATCGACGCAACCAGCTGCAGCAAGTGCGTCCAGTGGTTCGTGAATCCGGCAATGATGACAGCGAACGCTACAGCTACGACGCCAGCGGCCAGCGCCTGCGCAAGGTGCGTACCACGCAAGCCAAAACCATTACCCATACGGCCGATGTGCGTTACCTGCCCGGTCTTGAAATCCGTACCGATACGGCCACTGGCGAAACCCTGCACGTTGTTGTGGCCCAGGCCGGGCGCAATAACGTGCGCGTGCTGCATTGGGCGTCTGGAAAGCCCGACGCGCTTGAAAATGATCAGACTCGCTACACAGTGAACGACCACCTGGGGTCCGGCACGCTTGAACTGGACGCGCAGGGGCAACTGATCAGTCAGGAAAGTTACTACCCGTTTGGCGGAACATCATGGTGGGCAGGTCGAAATGCCATCGAAGCGAACTACAAGACCGTGCGTTACTCGGGCAAGGAACGCGATGCGACGGGGCTTTATTATTACGGGATGCGGTATTACGCGCCGTGGTTACAGCGCTGGATCAATCCGGACCCGGCTGGGCTTGAAGACGGGCTTAATCTATACGGTATGTTGAGAAACAATCCGCTCACCTTCATCGACGCTGCGGGAGAAGTCGCTGAAATCCCCAAGCATATTCATTACATCTGGTTGGGCGCTGCGGAACCACTGATGAAGCACCTGGGAGGGATTGAAAACACTTCTGTGCTGAACCCTGACTATCAATTGACGCTGCATCTGCATCTGGACCTGCGAAAGGGTGATGAAACGGAAATAGTTGCAGCGCTGCGCGGGCGAAGGAACGTCCATATTTCCGATCTCAGGGAAGAAGAATTTTTCAGAAAATTCCAGAAAACCCCGTCGTACGAGATTTATAAGGATTTGTATGGGGATGACCCTCGACACTACTCTGCAGCCAGTGACGTGCTTCGCTACAGCTTGATCAACCATTATGGCGGTATTTATTCGGACACGGACGACATGTTCAAGCGCGGTGTCAGGGATACCGATTTCATTCCCAAGCCCAAGAGGATTTTCACGATGCGCCCGACGGACACACCTTGGAACCGGGATGAAATCGTGATTAACAATAATTCGTTCGCGTCACCTGCCAACAATCCGGTGCTGAGCACCTTGGAAAAGGAGATCGTCGACCGGTACAGCGTTTATCGTGAGACTGGCCTTGGCGCAGTGCTCAGTAGCACCGCCGATGTGAATGACAGGATGAGAATCGTTTCTGCTGTCACGGGGCCCAGGGTGTTCACAGAGGTATTGCTTAAAGAGGGGCGCGGGCTGAGCAAGCTGTTTTCAACGATGATCGATCACCATATTAAAGGTAAACCATTAAAAAACCCGAAGCGTTATCAGGCAGAAGCCCAAAAAAGAATGCCACTCTCGAACTTCATAAACATGGGAGGCAGCCACTCATGGAAATAGCGCCGGTGAGGCCGTATGAGCAACCTGAATATGAGAACCATCTGTTACAGGGCAATGATGGTCTGGATCTCACGATAAAAAGCCCTCGACAACACGTTGCGGGTAAGGCTACGCAACGTGTTGCCGAGGGCTGTCTCACTTGCAGCTAAAAGCGTCTGTCAGCGAGCGATTGTCTGTGTTTTCACACCCGCTTCAAGCGCGTTCGAGCGACCGTAGATGTCTTCGAAACGCTCGATGTCGTCTTCGCCCAGGTAGCTGCCCGATTGCACTTCGATGATTTCCAACGGGATCTTGCCCGGGTTGCGCAGGCGATGGACCGAGGCGATCGGGATGTAGGTGGACTGGTTTTCAGTGAGCAGGAACACGTTCTCGTCACAGGTGACCTGCGCAGTACCGGATACCACGATCCAGTGTTCGGCGCGGTGGTGGTGCATCTGCAGCGACAGGCAGGCGCCCGGCTTGACGGAGATACGCTTGACCTGGAAACGACCGCCCATGTCCACCGAATCGTAGGAGCCCCACGGACGGTACACTTCGAGGTGGTTCTGGGTCTCGGTGCGGCCCTGTTCGTTCAGGGTGGCGACCATCTGCTTGACGCCCTGGACCTTGTCCTTGTGGGCAATCATCATCGCGTCCTTGGTTTCGACGACCACGATGTTGTCCAGACCGATCACCGACACCAGTTTACCGTTGCCGTGGATCATGCAGTTGCGGCTGTCCTGGATGACGACGTCGCCCTTGGTGACGTTGCCGTTGGCGTCCTTGGCGTTGACTTCCCACAGCGACGACCAGCAGCCGACATCGCTCCAGCCGGCCGACAGCGGTACAACGCAGGCGCGCTGGGTTTTTTCCATGACCGCGTAGTCGATGGAGTTGTCCGGGCAGCAGGCGAAGGTCGAGGAGTCGATTTCAAGCGCGTCGCCGTCCTGCACGCTGCGCTCGAGGGTCAGCAGGCAGGTGTCGTAGATGTCCGGATCATGCTTTTTCAGCTCTTCGAGGAAGCGGCTGGCGCGGAACAGGAACATGCCGCTGTTCCAGTAGTAACCACCGGCTTCAACGAACTCCTTGGCGCGTTTTTCGTCAGGTTTTTCGACGAACTGCGACACGCGGCTGACGCCTTCCGGCAGCAGGGCATCGGCGGTGGACTTGATGTAGCCGTAGCCGGTTTCAGGCTTGTTGGCCGGTACGCCGAACAGCACCATTTCGCCGCGTTCTGCGGCGACGGTTGCCAGTGCCAGTGCACGTTGCAGGGCTTTCTGGTCTTCGATGACGTGGTCGGCTGGCAGCACCAGCATCAGGCCGTCATTGCCTTCATTGACCAGCTTCATGGCGGTCAGTGCAACGGCGGGTGCCGTGTTGCGGCCGAACGGTTCCATGAGGATCGCCTGGGTTTCCAGGTTCAATGCAGCGAGCTGCTCGTTGACGATGAAACGGTGGTCCTTGTTGCAGACCACGATAGGCTCCTGCATGCCCTCGAACACCAGACGCTCCAGGGTTTGCTGGAACAGGGTGTGCTCGCCGGTCAACGCCAGGAACTGTTTAGGGAATTGTTTACGCGAAAGCGGCCAGAGTCGTGAACCACTACCGCCTGACAAGATAACTGGAATCATTTTGTTTCTCCAAAAGCATTCAATTAGGGCTGTACGAGGTGTCTGTCGTTTCTGTCTTGTTCTTGTTCCGCGCGGGCCGGTTCAGTGCTGATGCCCTGAACCGGCCGGCATAATCCGTATTAGCGGGTTGCGACCGGTGGCTTGACCCACACTGGCGAGAGGCTGCTGCCGCTGCCGGTGATGTAGAGCACAGCGGCTTCGCCACGCTCCAGTGCCACAGGTTTCACATCGGTGACTTTCTTGTCGCCGTCGTACAGCGCCAGGCTGACCTTGACCGGGTTGATTTCACGCTCGCCGGTGCCTTTTGCCGCTACAGCCTTGACCACATCGGTCTTGCCGTCAGCGGTTTTCAGGGTCAGGGACTTGTCGCTCAGGTTCTGCACACGAACCAGGGATTTCTGCTTGTTCTTGAACGGTGGCTCTTCGACCAGCTGTGGTTTGCCGCTGGCGTTGTTGACGATGGTGTAATAGTGATCACCGGCCAGTTTCACCGGCAGGCTCTGGCTGCCCAGCTTGGCGGTGTAGTCGCCCTGCGGCATGAAGCTGAACGCAGTGCTGCCCAGTGGCGCCACTTCGTTGAGGTTGGTGTTGCCAACGGTGGCGTTGATTTCGGCGTTGCTGGCGTTGTAGACACGCACGAAGGTAGAGCCTTTTGGTGCGGTCGGGCCGTACAGGGCGGAGTCGCCGGCGAAAGCCTGCAGGGACATCAGGCCCAGACCTGCGGCCATTGCGCAGGTTTTGAACAGGCGTTTTGCGGCCGAACGGTTGGCAGTAGTGTTGAAAGTCATGAGTCAGTCCTCTCAGTTTTGCGCCCGGTTGGGCGACTCGGATTGTTTGGCGTTGAGCGCCACGTTTTCTTGGGTGTCACGCGATTTCTTCAGCTCGGCGATCCACTTCGGATCGAACTCGCCAAGATCGTTGTGTGCCGGCAGGTAGCGCTCCGGGAATTCCCAGATCACCACTTGCGGCGGGGTGTTCTTGAAGGCATCGGTCTGCAGGTACTTGAGCATCGGCAGGATCGGGCCATGGCCGTCTTCGGCGTAGTTGACGACATCGCTGCGCAGCGCTTCTTTCAGGGCGCCGACGAAGTTCCAGTTAGGGTTGGCGCTGTAGCTGGTGCCCACCAGACCCACCGGGATGTCGCTGTCTGCGAACAGTGCTTCACCGCCTGCCGCTTCGCCTGCTACCGGATCGGTACTGCGTTTCTGCAACTCGTCCGGCTTGGGCAGCATGTTGCTGAACAGCGGATCGAGCGGCAGGAATGTAGTCAGGTCACCTTTGTAGGCTTCGGTTCCTTTGGCTTGTGTGACGAACTGCTCAGGTTCGCCTTCCAGTGGCGTTTTCTGGGCAATCGCGGCGCTCAGTTGCTGCGCGGCGACTTCGGCACCCATTGGCGTCCAGTGCGTGTCGGTACGCAGGAAAACCTGGCCCTGTTGCTTGGCTGCTTGCAGCGGCGCCAGCAGGTCCGGGGCAAAGATCCCGGCCTTGGCCACCTGGGCGTGGAACTGCTGATACAGGTCGGCGTGCAGACTGGCAGGCTTGGTGTTACCGATGTGTTCCGGGTACAGACGGGTCTTCGCCGGAACAATCGCCAGGACCAGTTTGGTGCCCTGTTTTTCCAGTGCGTCACGCACACCCTGAATGATCGCCAGGTTGTCGGCTTCGTTCTGCTCGCCGTTGGCAACCGCGTCGAACTCTTCGTCGGTGTACAGCCACTGGTCCTTGCCGAGCACGACCCCCGGACGACCTTCGTTGAACAGTTTGAAATCCAGCGCCGCCCAGAGGTTGGTGCCCAGGCGCTTGATCGGGAACTCATCGTCGTAATGAGTTTCCGCCGCCTTGGTCCACTTGCCGTTGAGCACAGTGGTTTCCGCCGACGTCGAGAAGGTGCTGAAACTGCGCAGCGACCAGATCCCCAGGACCAGCAGAATGCCCAGAAAGAGGGCGATATAGAGGATTCGTAATGAACGGGTCATGTCAGGCTCCTCAGAACTGGAAGTAAAGGAACGGCGAGAAGCTTTGCGCCGAAAGTTTGAGAATCGAAGCCACGAACAGCAGCAGGATCAGTGCGCGCATGGCGTAACGTGGCCAGTCGGCTTCCCAATAGGCCGGTTGCACCTGAGCTTGGCTGCCCACGGTGTAGCCAGGCATATGCAGGCTGCCAGGCGCGTCGCCAGGAACTGCCTTGATGGTGCCCGGTTGAGCGGTTGCAGGACCGTCGGCCTTGGTGCTCTTGCCGGTGTCTTTTTCGCGGTTCTGGTAGAAGTCGCGCAGACCGAAGAACGCCAGCGTCAGATAAGCCACCACCAGCGTTGCCACTTGCAGACCGGTCAGGCTGGCGCGGTTCAGTTCCGACAGCTGCCATTCGCCGAAGCTGAACATGGCGCCGTACATACGACCGGCAACGTGCAGGTTTTCAGCGCGGAAGATGACCCAGCCTATGACCACCAGCAGGAAGGTCAGTGCCCAGCGAATCACATTGAAGCTGTAAGGCTTGGTGTTGATACCGACCGCTTTTTCGATCGCCAGCCACATGCCGTGCCAGGCACCCCAGATGATGTAGGTGACGTTGGCACCGTGCCACAGACCGCCGAGCAGCATGGTCAGGAACAGGTTGCGGTAGGTCGCGACCTTGCCGCCACGGTTGCCGCCCAGGGTGATGTACAGATAGTCACGCAGCCAGGTGGACAGGCTGATGTGCCAGCGACGCCAGAACTCGGTGATCGACTGGCTGATGTAAGGCTGTTTGAAGTTTTCCATGAAGCGGAAACCCATCATCAGACCCAGGCCGATGGCCATGTCGCTGTAACCGGAGAAGTCGAAATACAGCTGCGCGGTGTAGGCCAGCGCCCCCAGCCAGGCATCGCCGGTGGTCGGGTTCTGCAGGGCGAAGCAGTGGTCGGCGACCACGGCCAGGGTGTCGGCGATGAACACTTTCTTGATGAAGCCCTGCATGAAGCGCGTGGCACCTTCGGAGAACTTGTCCAGCGTGTGGGTACGGTTGTTGAACTGGTCGGCCAGATCACGGAAACGCAGTACAGGGCCGGCGATCAGGTGCGGGAAGATGGCGACGAATGCAGCGAAGTCGATCAGGTTGCGCGTGGCCGGGGTGTCGCCGCGGTACACATCGATGATGTAACTGATGGACTCGAAGACATAGAACGAGATACCGATCGGCAACAGCACGTGAGTCAGGATGAACGGCTCCAGACCCATCGAGGTCATGGCTGCGTTGATGCTGTCCACGCCGAAGTTGGCGTATTTGAAGTAGCCCAGAATGCACAGGTCCACAATCACGCCAAGCAGCAACCACTTCTGTGCCGGCTTGGTCCGCACGCCTGCTGCGCCCACCTTGAGACCGATCCAGTAGTTCCAGACGGTCACGCCGATGAACAGCGCCAGAAAGTCCACTCGCCACCAGGCGTAGAAGATATAGCTGGCAATCAGCAGCAGCAGATTGCGATAGCGTTGCCCGCTCAGGTAGTACAGGCCGAGGAAGATCGGCATGAACAGGAACAGGAACACGTTGGATGAGAAAACCATCCTTATCTCTCCGTTTGTCCAACATTCAAGGGCTCAAAGCCCCCCCAAACCCCCCCGTAAAAAAGGAGGGGCAAATCACTTCACAGCTTGTTCGCGAAGCTGGCCAGGCTAGATCCGGTTTTATGGATGCATCGCCTGGACATAGGTCTTCGCGGACAAGTCCGCTCCTACAACCAACGGCGCATCACTCGCTGACGTTGTCGCCCTTGTCGCCTTTTTCACGCGTCGGGTCGTAGACCTTGGTCAGGTCACCGCCCAGGCGGAACGTCTTGAACGGCTGCTTTTCGTGTTTCTCTTCCAGCACATCCGGGCTGCAGGTGTAGAGCGAGCAGTACGGTTCGAGCCAGGCGAATTTCGGATCTTTCTTCAGGTCCGTCATGTCCTGTTTCTCGCCGTTGTGTTCAGCGAATATCGAAGGGTCTTTGACGCCGGCCAGAACCCGGTCACCCAGACGCTTCAGGGCGCCATTGTTTTCCGGACGCAGGTCCACGCCGTTGGCCTGGGCGAAGCTGGCAATCATCGCGAGCGGTGGCAATGCGTAGTTGTGATACGACAGTGCACGCTGACGGCGCTTCATCTCGTTGGGCAGGAAACCGTCCTTGTCCACTTGATTGGCAGCGACCTTGTATTCCTTCACGGCCCAGTCGAACAGGTCCTGACGATTGGTGGCGACAGCGGTTGCCATCACTGACCAGGCAGCCCAGTACGAGTGGTTGTTGATCTTGTCCAGCGGCAGATTGCTCCAGTCGCTGACCACCTGATCGGCCAGTTTGCTGAACCAGGCTTCGATGATCTTCGCGTCCTGCTGACGATTGGCCAGCGGGTGCGACTCGGAGAACTTCAGGCGCAGGTAGGCGGAGGACATGCTGCCCAGAGCCCATTTGCGCATGGATTTACCGGTGTGGTTGAACTCGCGCGACTCCAGCGCATCGGCCTTGGCCCAGGTGGTCATCATGTTCAGCGCGCAATCGAGTTGTTCCGGACGACCGTCGCGCATGTACTGCATCACGACTTTGCTGACGCCACGCTCAAGGGTGGTGATGTCCTTGGTCGCATCACGGAACGCTTCTTCGGATACCGCATTGAGCGTTGCGCGTGCCTTGTCCGAACCCTCGTACTTGCTGCGGAACACCAGCTTGTCGGTGTAGGGCTTTGGAATGGCTTCACAACTGAAGTTGTGATCGCCAGTCTTGATTTTTTCGATCGGGGCGTCATAGCCCTTGGGTGGAACCAGTGCGGCGGATGCGCCCGTGGCCCAGGCCATCGATGACAGGATTGCCATCGACAGCAGGGTAGGGCGAATCAGTTTAGGAGTCTGCATAAGTCACCTCATAGTCCGGCTTGAGCGGTGTGTGTCGCAGCGCTCGGGAACACGTTGCGTTTGCATACTTTGGCTTCGACTTTTTGTGGTGCCGTGCCTGCTTCCGGTCCCTGGATTTCCAGCGCCAGCAGTTGCTGGTTGGCCCAATCCTCATCCTCGCGCAATTCAAAGGCGAAGCGTCCATCGGTGTCTGACGTTTCCGGTTTCTCGATTTTCAGATCCTCGTGGCGACCGTTCATGTACCAGAGCCTGGCCTGAAGGACTTTCACCGAGGTGTCGTCAAACTTGATGTCGATCTGATTGCTGCCGTTGCGAATGTCCTTGATGCCATTCTTGCCGTTGACCAACACTTCGTTGGTGCCCGGCTTGAGGGTGGTGCTGGCGCTCATCACGGCAGGCTTGCCTTCACAGCCGTTGTCCAGCAGCGACATCATCTGGCGATAGATGGTCTCCTGATCCAGGCGATACAGCGGCGAGAATTCCCAGATGAGAATTTTCGGCGGACGCTTCTGGAAGTCTTCACTGCCCAGGTACTGCAGCATCGAACCTTCCAGGCCACCACCAGGGAACGCCACGTTCAACACGTCAGCGCCCATGTATTCCTGGAGGAAGCCAGCGAAGTTGTAGTTCTTGCCGCTGTGGCTGGTACCGACCAGGGTGATTTCCGGGTTACCGGAATCGCCGAACAGGTCGCCGTCGCCCGCCTCACCCTTGGGCTCGGTGGTGAACTGGTCCATGTACTGGATCGCGTAGCTGGTGCCGCACAATTGACCCGCCATATTGTGCAAAGTGCCCGTCTTGCCCATGCGTCCGGAGATATGGCTTTCGAACTCACGCTTGGGGATGTCGCTGTAACCCGGAACTTTTTTCACGGTTTCGGCAACGATCTTCGCCGTACGCTGCGCGCCATACGGCGTCCAGTGCTGGTCACCGCGGAAGTAGAAGTCATGCGCCTGCTGCTCGTTGGTCAACGGCGACAGGTCAGGGACCCAGTAGCCCATCTTGCTGAAGCGGCCGAGCATGGCCTGATAGTTTTTCAGCGCCTTGTCGTAGTCGAACTTGTCGCGTTCGGCCGGGAACAATTTGTTGCGATCCACCAGACCACGGGTCGGCTGATACACCACGACCAGTTCGACGCCTTTGCTCTTGAACGCATCGTGCAGTTCTTTCATGCGGCGATAGCCGGCAGGCGTGGTGTCGAACTCGGTGCGCAGGTCTTCCTGAGTCCGGAACAGCCAGTCGCCCTGAGCCTGGACCAGCGTGGTGAAGTTCTGCTGATAGCGCGTGGTGTAGTTTTTCGCGTCATGCGCGGCCGGGCACAGCGAGCAGCAAGGCTCGGCCTTGAACGTCGGCGCTTGCGAGTCGTCTGCCCGAGCGACACCCGCGGCGGCCATCAAGGCGGCGGTGAGGCTGGACAGGCTCAACAGCTTGATCAGATGTGCGTGCATAACAATACCCTTCCTCATTCCCGCAGCTCGGTCTGGCTTTCGACGGGGTCGATCAATACGGCTTTTTTCTGGCGTACCAGCAGGTCGAGGATTTCGTCCTGGCGCTCACCGAGGACGCCGTTGAGGCTGATGCCGACTTCTTTGGTAGGCATCAGCATCGAGACGCGATACAGCTCGACACTCAGTGGCGAGTCGATGGACAGCGGGCCGGAGCCATTGCTGGACAGTTCGCCGCCAACCATGATCAGCGATACCTGAGCGTCGAACGGGTCAAGCTCGATGTCGCGGTCGGTGTCGCTCAAGTCCTTGATGTGGCCGTAAACGCCCATCAGGCCGTTGCCCATGGCGACGTTCTCGTACAGCTTGATGTTCACACTGTTACGTACGCGGATACCGTGGCGGCGGTTGGCGATCACGCGATTGCCCCACAGCAGGTTGTTGCCGCTTTCGTACAGGGTGATGCCGTCAGTGTGGTTCTGGTAAATCTCGTTGTAGGCGACGATGTTGCCGACGCTGTTACGGTCCAGAACCACGCCGGACAATTTGTTGTTGTGGCTCTTGTTGCGGAAGATGAAGCTGTTGTCCACTTCCCGGGAAATGATGATCCCGTGCTTCTTCTTGGTCCCGTAAACATCGTTTTCGGCGATGATCAGACCGTGCGAACGGTCGTGCGGGTCAATGCCGTAAATGATGTTGTCGCGGTAGGTGTTGCCCTTGACCACGAAGTCGCGGGTTTCATAGCAGTAGAAGCCGTACCACATGTCCGAGAACTCTGAATCGATGATCCAGCCCGTCGGTTCGGGACGCTTGAGCACCTTCGCGGTGTTGGGCGTGTACTGAGAAATACTGATGCCATAGGACTTGCTCTGGTCGTAGCCCAGGCTCGCCATTTTGGTGTTGGCGATCCAGGTTTCCGAGCCACCCCAGGTCAGCAGGAACGGGCGAAACTCGTCAGGCTTGCGATAGGTCGCCAGGCCGTTGCGGGTTTCACTCCAGGCGTTGACCTGGGTGTGAGTGATCAGCATCTTGCCTTCACTGACGATGAACGAGCCCTTTTCCTGAGACAGACGCAATTCCTTGGTCTTGCTGTCGATCTCGAAGGTCCCGGTTTCCTTGATCAGGATCGGCAGGCGCGCCACGTAGACACCTGGCGAGACTTCGTTGAGGAACTGCTTGGGCACCTTCCTGGCCAGGTCCTGCAGGTTCACGTAGCCGTCGGAAATCATGATGGCCTGGGGGATACCGCGCTGACGGTTAACCCATTCGGCCATCTTGTTGTCACCGCCGATGAATTCCTTCAGGCCGGTTTCTTCCATCATCCGCGAAACAGTGACCTTGCCCGGCTTGTTGCGCACGATCTTTTTCAGCGCCGCTTCAGCGGTATAGCCCTTGAGGTCGGGCAGTACCGGCTTGGCCATTTCCAGCGGCGCGGTGGGCGGGCTGGTGATGGTGTAGGTCTTGGCCTGGTGCAGCTCCTTGACCACCGCCTTCTGTGTGTCGGGTACGACAGGCGCGTTGGCCAGCGCCACACCGCTGGCCAGCAGCAGGGCGCTGGTCAGCAGTGCGCTTTCGAGCAGGGCGTGCGGCCAGTGCCGGCTGCGCCCGTTGCTTGTATGACTGTTCATCTCTGGCACTCCTTTGGCGGTTCGCATCAGAAGCGCCAGATGACGTCGACAACAGCGCGGTGCATGTAGCTGTCCACGTTGTTCTGATACGCGTCGCCTGGCTTGAAGACACCTGCGCGCAGGCGCACCAGTGCCGAAGGTTCATCGAACGACTGGCTCAGCGAAGCCGGCAGCAGGCCTTGCTTGAAGTACTTGGTCACGACCAGGTCCATTTCCTGACCCAGGTCCTTGCTGCCGTCTTCCAGTGGCAGCGAGCTGAACGTACCGTCCTGGTTGTCGTTCACCGCGTTGATGCCCGAGCCGCCGATACCGGTGTTGCCGTCCACGCGACGGAACTTGTGGTAGATCAGCGATGCGTCGTATTCCTCGTTCATCTGCCACGAAGCGAACAGCGAGCCGGTTTCCACGTTGGCCATTTCGCCCTGGAAGGCCTCGCCGAAGCGATGGATGCGCGAACGCGTGCCGGTCCAGTTGGAGCGGTTACTTTCCAGACCGTTCTGGACGTAGTCCTTGCTGGCGCGCGAGTAGGCGGCGCCGACTTGCCATTGCGGGTCCAGACGCAGGCGCAGGCCCAGGTCGGTGGCCCAGCCATTCATGTCACGGCTGTTCTTTTCGCCGGCGATGAACTGGTCGTTGGGAGCAGAGGTCACGCCGATTTCGTCGCGCGTTCCGTTCAGCCAGGTCAGGCTGCCCCAGTAGTTGAGCTGATTGGTGTTGCTGCGATAGTTGTAGGCATCGCTGTCAGCCTGCAGGCCGACCCAGGTCAGATCGCCATTGGAGGTCTTGTCCAGATCATCCAGCACCTGGCCCTGCGACTTGAGCTTGCCGTCGTCAGCACTGTGGTGAGCGCGGATACCGGCCCAGTTGCCTGGTGTCCACTGATAGCTGACCGAGCCGAACAAGTGCTTGCGATCTTCATCGTCAGGTGCCAGTTCGGTCAGGTCGGTGCGGTATTCGCTGTAACGCTGGGCAGCACCCAGTTCAGCGCGCAACAGTGTGGTATCGAACGACCAGTTGATGGCCTCGATGTTGGTGTCGTGCCATTGACCGTCGTCGTTGCGCAGACGCTGACGACCGATTTTCAGGATCTCGCCAGGGTAGGGCGTGAAGCCGCTGTAGCCGATCCAGAACTCACGCAGTGCCGCGTAGGTTTTGTCGGCTTCGCGCTCGCTGGCGGTGCCACGCGAAGTCTGGGTGCCGCTGCCGTCGCTGTTGCTCTGCTCCAGCGGGTCGGTCTGAATGATGTCGGTGGCGGTGACCACCTGGCCCATCGCGTAACCGCTCCAGTCGCCGCGCTCGCCATAGACCCAGGGACGCAGGTCCAGGCCCACACCGTTGACGTCGCCGCCCGAACGGGTGCCCAGATCGCGATCATCCTCGGCCTGCGCCGTGGCTTTGATTTCGATACCGAAATTCTGCGGTTGCTCGGTCAGCGCTGCCAGTGTCGGGCAGGCCCACAACAGGGTGAAGCCAAGGCCCATGCCGGCGGCCATCAGGGGATTCAACTTCATAATGCTTCCTCACCGTCTTTTTCTTCTTGCAGGGCCTGCAATGCCATCGCGTTCTGAGTGGCGGTAGCGCCCCGGACTTTTTGCTCGCGTGCCAACAGGTCTTTGGCGGTGGCGAGCTTTTCAGGCGGCAGTTGTGTATTGAGGGCCTCGGCAAGCTCGGTCGCTTGCGGGGTCTGACTGGCCAGCGCCAGTTGCGCGAACACCCAGGCGTTGACCGGGTCGGGCATAGTGCCCTTGCCCTGCGAGAACAGCTGCGCAAGGGCGAAGTCGGCGCTGTTCTGGCCACCACGGGCGGCGGTCAGCAGCTCGTCCACGGCTTTTTGCGAGTAGACCTGGCCCAGGTAGCCGCGACGGTAGATCTGACCCAGGTAGTAATGGGCAGAGATTTCCGTTGCGGTGGCTTTCTTCAGGTGCTCCTCGGCCTTGACGGCATCGGGCGTGACCCATTTGCCCTCGTAGTACAGGCGTCCGAGCAGCAGCTCTGCGCGTGGCTGGTCCGCCGCGCGGCCGTTGTTCAGGTATTCCATCATCTTGTTGACGTCGCCCAGTTCGGGGAAGTCGTAAAGCAGTTTGGCCAGCGTGACCCATGAGATCGGGTAGCCCGGCGCAACGCTTTCCAGCAATTGCTGAGCGGTCTTTTCGTCCGGCGTACCGATGGTGGAGTCACCCAGTACGCGCGCGACGCTGTCCACTCGTTGGGCATTGACGCGGCCAGCGGCGTATTCGCTCTTGAGCTTTTCGATCAAGGCCGTGCGTTGCTCGGCCTGGCCGCGTGTCTGGTAGACAGTGGCCAGTTCGACGTAGCAGATATCCGTGGCCGACAGCGCCTGTTTGCAAATGCTCTCGACCTCGTCGAGGTGTTGAGCATAAGTGCCCTGGGTGCGATACAGCAGCACCTGAGCCAGACCTGCTTCCGGATAACCGGCGGCGCGCCACTCGCTGATCTTCTGCTGCGCATTCACTTCAGGGAAGGTGTGCGGGTATTGCAGATACAGCATGGCCAGCGGGATCAGCGTGCCGGATTCGCCATTGGCGAAGGCCTTCTTCAGCAGGCCTTCGGCTTCGCGGTGTTCGGCTTCGGTGGCATCGGGCTTGGCCGCCAGCAGACGGCCCAGGCGCGACTGCGCACGAGGCGACGTCTCTGCTGCAGCACGATAAGTGGCCTCGGCCTGCTTGAGCTGAGCGGGGTCGCGAGTCGCGACCTGAATATCGGCCAGGCCGACTTGCGCGTCGCTATAGCCCAGGTCCGCCAGCTGCCGATAGTTCTGCTCCGCCAATGCCGTGTCGCCGTTTTTCAGGGCTTCATTGGCAAGGCGTTGATCAGGCAGGCCGGCACAGCCGCTCAGGCCGAGCGCGACGGCGAGGCTCAATAGCGTGGGGGTCGACAGGCGTCGTAGTGGGCTGTTCATGGTTACAGACCCGCAGCCATGGCTTTATCGATCAGCCAGTTCACGGACGGGCCGCGATCGCTGACCACTTCGACAGGGCGACCGGCCAGCGAGCTGCTCAGGCTTTCGTCAGGCTTGATCTGCACGCGGATGTCGGTAGACAGGTCGGCGTCGCTCAGGTTGGTGCTGCTGACGATCTGGCCGGTGCGCAGTTTGTCTTCGCCAGCGATCTGGAAGCTGACACGTGTGCCTGGCTTGACGTCGTTGAACTGGCGATAGGTGAAGCGTGCTTCAACCGTGGCCGGCGCGTTGCGTGGCACCAGTTGGAAGATCACCTGACCCTTGGACGCGAACTGACCGTCGGCCACCAGTTGGCGAGCCACGACGCAATCGCACGGGCTGGTCATGGTGCCGCTCATCTGCTTGCCATACAGCTCTTCGATCTTGGCCGGCTGCAGGTCTTCACCGGTCAGGCTGCCCTTGAGCATTTCCAGCATGCTGGTGTTGAAGGACGCCAGTGGTGCGCCTTTGGCGGCTTCGCCGTTCGGGGCGACCAGGCTTTGCACGGTACCTTCACGCGGCATGGTCACGTCCATGCTTGGAATGGTGACCAGGCCGGCCGATGCATGGCTGACGAAGTACAGGCCATAGATCGTCTTGAAGATGAAGCCGAAAGCGGCCAGACCGACAATGAACACGCCCAGGCTGAACGTTACGGCGCGCAGGCGACCCATGGCGCTCATGCCGCCGTCCTTGCCCTTGACCTTGCGTGCCTTGGTGAAGTTGTCGCGCTGCAGCGTGGCCAGCACTTCGCCCAGGGTGACGACTTCGCCGGACAGGTGCGAGGTGATCAGGTGGCGCAGGGTTGCGATGTCCTGAGGTTCCAGGTTCTGGAACTGGCAACCGATGCGGTTGCTGGCGTTGTCGATCGAGCGCACTTGCAGATCGACGTCCATGGCCAGGCCAAGGTTGTCGATGATGAATTGCAGGCGTCCCTTGACGATCTGACCTTCGCTGAATTTCTGCCCGGATGGAGCAACGAAGCTCAGGCCACCGGCCGACAGGTCTTCGACACGTACCAGTGGCGCGTTGGGCTGATCATTCAGCAGGCGCAGCTTGGCAGGGATCTTGATCCGCGCGTGTTGGCGCTGGGCTTCGGATTCATGTACGACGTTCGCATTCACGGCTGTATTCATGGCTATTTTTCCTACTTAAGCAATTAATCCGTTGGCCCGGTCAAACCATCGTCAACAGCACAGCGACGAAGATGGTGCCAGCCGAGAAAGTCATGGTTCGGGACGACCACGTGTTGAACCAGCCCTGAAAGCTGGCCATGTCGCGGCTTAGTTTGGTGTCCTGGCGAGTCCAGGACTGGCGGTCCAGGCGGAAGAAGACATAGATCTTCATCAGCGCACCGACGATCTGGTTGTAATAGAGAATGATCGGGTAGGCAGGCCCGATCCTGTGTCCCGACAGGGACAGCAGCAGGGTGAGGATCAGGCGGGTCATGCCGATCCACAGCAGATACATCAGCAGGAACGCGCCGCCATACTTGAAGCTGGCGATCAGGGCGACGGTCAGACCAAGAATGGAGGTCCACATCGACACACGCTGGTCAAACAGCACGATGCTGGTGAAGATCCCCAGGCGACGTACGCCCAGACCCAGTGCACGCGAGTTCTGACGCAGGTTGTTGCCGTACCAGCGATACATCAGCTTGCGGCTGGCTTTCAGGAAGCTCTTCTCGGGCGGGTGTTCCACGGTGTTGATCGCTGCGTCCGGCACGTAGAACGTGTCGTAACCCAGGCGCATCAGGCTGAACCAGCTGGACTTGTCGTCGCCGGTCAGGAAGCGGAAGGTGCCCAGACGCCAGTGATTGAGCGAGTCGCTTTCCACGTCGGCAATGAACTCGGGGTCGGTTACCACGGTTGCGCGGAACACCGACATGCGACCGGTCATGGTCAACACGCGTTTGGACAGGGCCATCGAGCACATGTTGATGTGACGCTGAGCGAAACGCAGCTTGTGCCACTCGCTCATGATGTAGCCGCCACGCACTTCACAGAACTCGTTGGTGGTCAGGCCGCCGACATTGTCGAACAACTGGAACCACGGTACGGTCTTGGCGACCACACCTTCGTTGAGCACGGTGTCACCGTCGATCACCGCAACCACGGCACGGCTGTCAGGCAAGTGACGCGAGATGGCACGGAAGCCATAGGCCAGGCCATCGCGCTTGCCGGTGCCCGGAATGCGTACGAAGTCCAGCTTGACGCGCTCCGGCGGATTGAACTTGGCCCACATGCTCTTGACCAGCAGCTCATCGGACATTTCCACCAGCGAGCAGACGATCGTCGTCGGCAGGCCGCAGTCGATGGCTTCGCGGATAACCGAGTTGTAGACCTGTGCGGTGGTCAGTGCGTCGATACGGAAGCTGGTGACCATCAGAAACACGTGGGACGGGTCTGCTGCACTGCCCAGCTTGCGAACCTTGCGGCGCAAGTGCGGGTAGACGATGTACAGGAAAATCATCCCGCGCACGAAGTGCGTGATCCCCATCGAGTAGCGCCAGATACCAACGGCGCCAATCAGGAATATAAAGTTCTTCGACTGCGAGTCGAAGATACTGGTAGGCAATGCCGCGGCAAGGCCCATGAGTAAACTTAAATAGAACAGCCAACCTGCGGCCTGTAACAGGCCGTGCTTGAGCCTCTGCATAATCGTATCCCTAAGTCAGTTGCGAGCCTCAAGCCCCAGGCTGCAAGCACATTGCTTGAGCCTGTGGCCTGGAGCCTGGCGCTTGTGGCTTGCGGCTGATTTACCAGCAGATACCTTCGGCACGACCGTCTTCGCTGGTGGCGTTGGCCATGAAGCCCACCAGATCGATGACGCGCTTGCCTTCAGGGGTCTTGTTGGCGAGGGCGCGGAAACGCTCATCGCGGTTGCCGAGGATAATGACATCGGAGTCATTGATGACCTGGTCGAAGTCCGAGTTCAGCAGCGAGGAAACGTGCGGAATCTTGGATTCGATGTAGTCCTTGTTGGCACCGTGAACGCGTGCATATTCAACGTTGCTGTCGAAGATGCTCAGTTCGAAGCCCTTGCCGATCAGCATTTCGGCCAGCTCTACCAGCGGGCTTTCACGCAGATCGTCAGTGCCGGCCTTGAAGCTCAGACCCAGCAGTGCAACCTTGCGGGTGTCGTAGCTGGCAACCATGTCGAACGCGTTCTGCACTTGCGAGGTGTTACTGCGCATCAGCGAGTTGAGCAGGGGGGCTTCAACGTCCAGGCTGCTGGCGCGGTAGGTCAGGGCGCGAACGTCTTTCGGCAGGCACGAGCCGCCGAATGCGAAGCCAGGGCGCATGTAGTACTGGGACAGGTTCAGCGCCTTGTCCTGGCAGACCACGTCCATCACTTCACGGCCATCGACGCCGACAGCCTTGGCAATGTTGCCGATTTCGTTGGCGAAAGTAACCTTGGTGGCGTGCCACACGTTGCAGGTGTACTTGATCATCTCGGCAACGGCGATGTCCTTGCGGATGATCGGTGCATCGAGTTCTTCGTACAGCGATTGCAGAACGTCGCCCGACGCTTTGTCGAACTCGCCGATGACGGTCATTGGCGGCAGGTCGTAGTCCTTGATCGCAGTACTTTCGCGCAGGAACTCAGGGTTGACGGCGACACCGAAGTCAACACCGGCTTTCTTGCCGGAGCAGTCTTCCAGAATCGGGATAACGACGTTGGCAACAGTGCCCGGCAGTACGGTACTGCGAACCACGATAGTGTGGCGGGTGGCTTTGTCACGCAGGACATAACCGATTTCGCGGCACACCGACTCAATGTAATCCAGTTCCAGATCGCCGTTCTTCTTGCTCGGCGTACCGACGCAGATCATCGACAGATCGGTGGCGCGAATGGCTTCGGCGAAGTCTGTAGTGCCGCGCAGTTTTCCGGTAGTGATACCTTTCTGCAACAGCTCTTCCAGACCCGGTTCAACGATAGGTGATTTGCCGTTGTTGATCAGGTCGATCTTGGTGCTGGAAATATCCACACCCACTACTTCGTGACCGCGGGCAGACAGGCAACCGGCACAGACTGCACCGACATAACCCAAACCAAATATGCTGATACGCATCGTATTCTCCTCGATTTTTCACGCCATAGATTGGCTGGATATTAATTTTGGCCAGCAGATGTCACGCGCTATCCCTTACGGCTAACAACGCCGTAGAACTAACGCAGGCATATTTAATGAGTGAGTGCCCAAAACAAGTAAGGCGAACTCAAATGACACTAAGTGCAAGCGGCAAGTAACCTGTCCTTTCGGTCAGGGCCCTGCTCTCCTTGGATGCAGTAAACCACTCCTTGTTGGACGATTGACGGCGGACCTCGGTGAGACTGCCTCTGGCGCTAGCCAGGGCCGTCCTGTTCGAATCCTGCGCGTCGCACCGGGCCGGCGCTTCGCCTGTCTACAACATCAACTAGTGATGTGAGTTTAGTTCTGGTACCTGACACCAGGGTCACCTGGACCTGGCTTCCTTGTCGGTAACTTCCCGTTTCCCAAGGCGACCTGTAAGTGATCTCTTACACGTCAGCCCAGAATTGTTACGGGATGTAGGAGCGTACGAATTCGCATTTAGTTCCTGGCCGCTCGTCCTGATTTGCGAATTTTGGTGTATCCGTTCTGTGACATACGCAGTATCGAGGTGATGGCTTTTTTCTTAAAAGCCTCGAATTGTAAGGGGTTTGGAGGGGTGGCAGTTGAAGTGCCACTACTGCAAAAATCTGAAATGCCACTACTTAAAAAAGTGGAATTTTTTTTTGGAAAAAATTGCACGCCAGTCAAGAGTCGAAAACTTGACGTTTGTCTGGCGTCATGAAGTTGGCATTCGGTGTTGGATCGTAGGACAGGTCGTGTAACAGCGCTCCGTTACACGACGGTTACAGCCTCTAGTCTTCTGGGATGTTGCGCAAAAACACCAACTTGTCGGGGGTCGACTGTTCGCGGTTGTAACGGTAGCCCTGTACATCGAACGCTTGTAATGCTTCGGGATCGTTGATGCGCTCTTCTATAACGAAGCGGCTCATCATGCCGCGAGCCTTTTTCGCATAGAAGCTGATGATCTTGTACTGCCCGTTCTTGAAGTCCTTGAACTCGGTGTCGATGATTCGCGCCTTGAGCGACGAACGTTTGACGGCAGAGAAGTATTCGGTAGAGGCCAGGTTGAGCAGCAGGTCGTCGCCCTGGTCAGCCAGCGCCTCATTCAGCCATTCGCTGATTCGCGTGCCCCAGAAGGCGTAGAGGTCCTTGCCCCGAGCGTTGGCCAGTCGGGTGCCCATTTCCAGGCGGTAGGGCTGCATCAGGTCCAGCGGGCGCAACAGGCCGTACAGACCCGACAGCATGCGCAAGTGCCCCTGCGCGTAGTCGAGCTGCGCTTCGCTCAGCGTTTCCGCTTCCAGGCCCGTGTAGACATCACCCTTGAAGGCCAGCAGTGCCTGCTTGGCGTTGTCGAGGGTGAAGTCCGGGTTCCAGCTGCCAAAACGTGCCGCGTTCAATCCGGCCAGCTTGTCGGACAGATGCATCAGTTCGCTGATCTGCGCCGGCGTCAGTTCACGCAACTGGTCGATCAGCTCCTGGGAATGCTCCAGGTACTGCGGCTGAGTGAGGCGGCCGGTAGTCGGCGGTGTCTCGAAATCGAGGGTTTTTGCCGGGGAAATCACCATCAACATGAAGTCGTCTCCTTTTATCGTCCGGGGATTCTAGGGGCTGACAGCCTGCGACTCCAGCTATGGTGGTGATAGAGGTCGCTCCGCTGGAGATGGCAGCAGGACCTGCAGCTTTGTATGCGCGCCGACATAAGAAGCCAGGCACATATCAGCTATAGTGGCGCGCTGGTCATGACGTTAATGGTTGATCGAGAGGGCATCGGGTTTGCGTATCGTTTTAGCAGTGTGTGCAGGTCTGTTCTGGCTTCAGGCGCAGGCGGCAGCGCCGGTCATTGCCACCATTGACCGCAGCGTCTGGCCTGAGCGGCTCGAGACGCCGGGGTTGTTCGACGTCGCATCGCGTGCGGAGATCCTCGCCTTTGCCCACGAGCTGTACCTCAGCGAAAAGCTCGACGAGGAAGGCCTCAAGCAGCGCCTCGGCCTGCGCTTCGTCAACGTGCCGTCGTTGAACGTGGTTCGTCATCGGCTGTGGCTGCGTTTGCTGGAGAACTACCAGAACGCGCAAAAGAGCTGCGAGCAGGACGCCAATTTCTGTGTGCTGGTCGAGGACATGGACCAGTTGCGACAGCGCGCCGAGGAATATCAGGTATCCAACGATTCGTTCTATGCCAACTGGGCCAGACCCGGCGCCGCATTCCACCAGCGTTATCTGAACGAGCTGCTGTTCATGGCGGCCCTGTTTCCGCAAACCAGCAGCGAGATCGAGCGTTACAACTCCGATGAGATGAGTGGCGACGAGATGCCGGATCGCACGTTCATGCTCAACTTCGAAAGTGGCCCGAGCCCGGCCGACGGTGGCACCGACTGGCTGGCCGACTTCATGCGCCAGCAGAAAATGACCGCCACTTTCTTTGTGCTGGGCAAGAGCCTTCAGGAGCGTCTCGACAGCACGTCGGTTGCAGGTGTGCAGGCGCTGTATCGCCAGCAGTGTGTGGGCATTCAGGGCTGGGAGTACCGCTCGCACAGCCAGTGGCTGGACTGGCAGGACTCGGTGCGACGCAGCGCGGCACTGGTTCAGCAAGTGTTGCCGGACAACTTCGTGCCGCTGTTTCGCCCACCTTATGGCCATCGACGTGCCGACAGCGGCGACTTCTTCCGCACCGAGCATTTGCGCGTGTCATTGTGGAATATCGACGCTGAAGACGACACCGGACGGCTTTCTGCAGAGCAGGTGGGCGACCGTGTGCTGACCCTCATGCTGCTCTGGCGCAAAGGGACGGTGGTATTCCACGACGTGGCCAACAAGGCGCAGTCGGCGCTGCCATTGCTGCTGGCCAATACCGCGCAAAGCGAGTTGATCTGGGACGATTGCCGGAATATCTCTGAAGCGCCCGAGGAACAAGGGCTGCAGAGCAGTGAAGAGCCTGCGCCGGAAGCGGAGTGAAGGCAGATTCGGCGTGGGCGGACTTCCGACTTTAAACGTGCCGGGTACGTCCGCCAAGCTCTATTCGTCAGGCTGTGAAATAAACTTCAAAAAACTGTCAAAGAGCTTTTTTCTGTCATCCCTTTTGCTGTATTACGAATACAGACCGCCGAAACCTGCAACACAGGTGGCGTCTTCCAAGACCCACCTTGAGCGACATTTCTGCCCTGCCTGAAGGGGAGAATCCGGCGGCCTTTTCGTGGCGCAGTACTGTCGTGGTTCTGCGTCGCCCGGCTTCTACAAAGGTGAGCGAGTATGGATGACCACGGACGCACCCCTTCCACCAACCAGCCAATCCTTTACGTGCTCGATACCAACGTATTGATTCATGATCCAAACGCACTGCTGAACTTCGAAGAACACCACGTCGCCATCCCCATGACGGTTCTGGAGGAACTGGACAAACTCAAGGCCGGTAAACATTCGGTTGCTGCCGAATGCCGCCAGGCCATCCGCCTGATCGACAAGACCCTGGGCGAAGCTTCGCCGGAGGAAGTCGAGAAGGGCGTGCCCATCGACCGTGGTACAGGCGTGCTCAAGGGCTACCTGTCGATTTTGATGAGCAAACGCGAGGAACCCAACAGCCTGCTGCCCGAGCACCTGAACGACAACATCATCATCAACCAATTGATTGACCTGCACGCGCGCAACAAGGACTTGAGCGTCGTGCTGGTGACCAAAGACATCAACATGCGCCTCAAGGCGCGCGCTTGCGGCATTGCTGCAGAGGATTACAGCACCGACCAATTGGTCGATGACGTTTCACTGTTGTCGCGTGGCTACCATGACATGACCGGTTCGTTCTGGGACCGCGTCAGCAAGGTCGACACCCGTCAGGAGCGCGGCCGTACCTGGCACCGCGTGCAGCTCACTGAAATGCTGCCGGCGGTTCATATCAACGAGTTTATTGTCGATGAGCAGGGCTTCGTAGGCTGGATCAAGGGCGTCAAGAACGACGAACTGCTGATTCTCGACATGCACCAGGAGCCTTTGCTGCATCAGGAGGCCTGGGGGCTGAAGCCACGCGACATCTATCAGGGGCTGGCGCTGTTCGCGCTGCTCGACCCGGATATTCATCTGGTCAACCTGTCAGGCGCTGCTGGCTCGGGTAAAACCATTCTGGCCCTGGCCGCTGCCATCGAGCAGACCATGGTCACCAAGCGCTATCGGCGCATCATCGCCACCCGCAGCGTTCAGGGTCTGGATCAGGAAATCGGTTTCCTGCCCGGCACCGAGGCGGAGAAGATGGAGCCATGGCTTGGCGCGATCACCGATAACCTCGAAGCGTTGCACATGGATGACGAAAACACCCATGGCAGTGTCGACTACATCCTCAGCAAGGTGCCGTTGCAGTTCAAATCCCTCAACTACATTCGAGGTCGCAGCTTCCAGCAAAGCCTGATTCTGATCGATGAATGCCAGAACCTGACCCCGCACCAGATGAAAACCATCATCACCCGTGCCGGCGCCGGTTCCAAAGTGGTCTGCCTGGGCAACCTGGCGCAGATCGACACCCCTTACCTGTCGGCCACCAGTTCCGGGCTGACCTACCTGACGGAGCGCTTCAAGGACTTCCCTAACGGCGTGCACATCACCCTGCAAGGCGTGCCACGCTCGATACTGGCCGAATACGCGGAGAGTCATCTTTAGCTGAAAAGCAGCTGTAAGCTTCAAGTGGGGGACTTCGGTGTACGAGAGCCCTCGCTTGCAGCTTTTGATTGTCGCGCCCATGCGCCAAGCTTATCGTCACACACAAGTTCGCTTCTGGCCGAAAGGCGTAGGAGCGAACTTGTTCGCGAAGGCTATATTGTGGGCGATAAATCATTTGTGCATGTACAGCCCTCTTCGCGAACAAGTTCGCTCCTACGCCCTCCGGGCAGAAGCCAGGATTTTCGTACGCTTTAAAACCTGTGTAAAACGCCGGGCACTTTCAGCTTGTAGCTTGCAGCTTGCAGCTGCCACACTTCTTGCTTCTGCCAAGGAGTAACGTTGTGCTCACTCATCTCGATTCCCAGGGTCGCGCCAATATGGTCGATGTCACGGATAAAGCCGTGACGTCCCGAGAGGCGGTGGCCGAAGCCTTCGTGCGCATGCTGCCGACGACGCTGCAAATGATCGTCAGCGGTGGTCATCCCAAGGGTGACGTGTTTGCCGTCGCGCGTATCGCCGGCATTCAGGCGGCGAAGAAAACCAGCGATCTGATCCCGCTTTGCCATCCGTTGATGCTCACCAGCATCAAGGTGCACCTCGCCGCCGAGGGTGATGATGCCGTGCGCATCACCGCGAGCTGCAAGCTGGCCGGGCAGACCGGTGTGGAAATGGAAGCCCTGACCGCCGCCAGCGTTGCTGCGCTGACCATTTACGATATGTGCAAGGCGGTAGACCGCGGCATGGTCATCGAGTCGGTCCGGCTGCTGGAAAAGCTGGGCGGCAAGAGCGGTCACTTCATTGCCGACCAGGCACAGGTTTCCTCATGAAGGTTCAGGTTCAGTATTTTGCCCGTTACCGTGAAGTCCTGGGCCTGGACAGCGAGTCCGTTGAAGGCGAGTTCGCCACGCTGGACGCATTGCGCCAGACGCTGCTGCAGCGCGGCGAGGTCTGGCAAGTGCTTGCCGAACAGAACCTGATGTGTGCTCGCAACCAGGAGCTGTGCAAGCCGACCGAACCATTGGCCGATGGCGATGAAGTCGCGTTCTTTCCGCCCGTGACCGGAGGTTGATGATGAGCGTTCGTGTCCAGGCAGAGGCTTTCGACCCCGGCACTGAAGTCAACGCGCTGCATGCCGCGAATCTGGGCATCGGCGCGGTGGTCAGTTTTGTTGGCTATGTTCGGGATTTCAATGAAGGGCGTGAAGTGTCCGGCATGTTTCTCGAGCACTATCCGGGGATGACCGAGAAGGCACTGGCAAAAATCATTGCCGATGCCGAACAGCGCTGGCCGTTGCTACGCGTTGACGTACTGCATCGGGTTGGCGCGCTGGAGCCCGGCGAGCCGATCGTGTTCGTCGGCGTTGCCAGCGCGCACCGTCAGGCGGCGTTCGAAGCCTGTGATTTCGTCATGGATTACCTCAAGACCCGCGCGCCGTTCTGGAAGCGTGAAAACACGTCAGAAGGCACGCGCTGGGTCGAAGGTCGTCACAGCGATCACCAAGCGGCTGATCGCTGGAAGTAAGCATCAGGCGTTGCTGCGCACCACAGCCCTGAGCAGATGAGTCGGCGGTGTCTCGCAACTGATCTTGCGGCCCAGTTTTTCCTCGATGGCGGGCAACTGGTAAGAGTCATCCTCACCGGCAAAGCTGATCGACACGCCATCGGCGCCAGCGCGACCGGTACGGCCGATGCGGTGCACGTAATCGTCCGGCACTTCGGGCAGGGTGAAGTTGATCACGTGACTGATGCCGTCGATGTGAATGCCGCGACCGGCCACATCGGTGGCGACCAGCACGCGGATCTTGCCTTCGCGGAAGCCTTCAAGGGTCTTGATGCGCTTGTGCTGAGGCACATCGCCTGACAGCTGCGCCGCGTTCACGCCATCGCGCACCAGGCGCTCTTCGATGCGTCGGACTTCGTCCTTGCGGTTGGCGAAGACCATGACCCGTTCCCAACCGTTGTCGGTCACCAGGTTGTAGAGCAGCTTGTACTTGTCGGCACCGGCGACGGCATAGATATGCTGTTCGACGTTGTCGCTGGCAACATTCAACGATTCGATCTCGACAATGGAAGGGTCCGTCGTCCACTGTTTGGCGAGGTTCATTACGTCTTCGGTGAAAGTCGCGGAGAACAGCAGGGTCTGGCGCTCACCCTTGTGCGGCGTCTGACGAATGATCTGGCGTACCTGCGGGATAAAGCCCATGTCCAGCATGCGATCGGCTTCGTCGAGGACCATCACTTCGACCATGTCCAGATGCACTTCGCCGCGCTGGTTGAAGTCCAGCAGGCGGCCTGGCGTGGCGACCAGGATGTCGCAGTGGCGTGCTTCGAGTTGTTTGAGCTGCTTGTCGAAGTCCATGCCACCGACGAAGGTCATGACGTTCAGGTTGGTGTACTTGGTCAGGTCGGCGGCGTCCTTGGCGATCTGCACCACCAGCTCGCGGGTCGGAGCGATGATCAGCGCGCGCGGTTCACCCATGTAGCGTTCTGCAGGCGGCGGCGTCTGGGTCAGTTGCTCGATGATCGAGATCAGAAACGCAGCAGTCTTGCCGGTGCCGGTCTGGGCGCGTCCGATCGCATCCTTGCCCTTGAGGGTGAAGCCCAGTACGCCCGCCTGGATCGGTGTGCAGTACGGGAAACCCAGGTCCTGAATCGCGTGCATCAGTTCAGGCGCGAGGTTGAAGTCATGGAAGCGGGTCTTGCCTTCCTGCGGCTCGACGACGAAATCCTCGAGTTTCCATTCCGGGGCGGGCGGTTTGGCTACGCGTTCGCGGCGCGGGCGCTCGGCCCTTGGCTTGTCGGTGCGCGGCGCTCTGGCTTTGGAGGGCTCGCTGGTCGTGTCCAGAGCCTGAGTCTGGACAGCATGATCCGGTGTGTCGCCTGTGGCAGCGGGAGAGGCGGGAATAGAGGTTATCGGAGTAGGCGCAGGCTGCTCAGCCTCGCTCTTACCGAACATCTTTTTAAGTGCTTTGAGCACGGTCATCTCATCAATTGGTTAAGGAATGTACGCCGAGCAGTGTAAAGCAAGAACCGTGCTCGGCGTAGTGCCATCCATGGCGAGCTACAAAAGCGGTCCGTCGCAAGGGGGTCAGAGCGCTTCAGCGAAGCCTTTCAGCCAGCCAGACGCCGATGTCGCGAATTTCCTCCGGTAACACTTGATGCTCCATTGGGTATTCCTGCCATTCAACGGTTACACCCTGGGCGGTGAGATGGTCGTAGACGGCGCGGCCCATCGGATAAGGCACCACCGCGTCGTGCTTGCCGTGCAGGCAGTAGGCCGGGATGCGTTGCTGACTCGCTGACAGGGTCATCTCGTTGCTGAATGTAGGGGCATAAGTGGACAGCGCGAGTACGCCGCCCAACGGACCCTGCCAGCGGCGGTAGCCGGCATGCAAGACCACCGCGCCACCCTGGGAAAAGCCGGCCAGGAAGATTCGTGCCGGGTCGATGCCGCTGTCGCGCTGCTGCTCGATCAGGTCCAGCACCTTCTGCGCCGAGGCTTCCATCTGATCATGGTCAATGGCCCTGGCCTCTGAACTCATGGACTTGATGTCATACCAGCTGGGCATTGCATAACCGCCATTGACGGTCACAGCGCGTGTCGGTGCCTGAGGCAGTACGAAGCGGGTGGTGCGCAACGACTCCTGCAGTGCTTCGGCGACCGGCAGAAAATCATAGCGGTCGGCGCCCAATCCATGCAGCCAGATAACGCAGGCGTCGGCGGGGCTGGAAGGTTCAATGATCAAGGAATCGCTCATGACTGCTCCATTTGTGTGCGCGGGCTCTTTTTGAGCGCATTAATAAGGTGCGCAGGTAGATTAAAAATGAAAGAAGATGTCGCAAGGTTACAAGTTTTTGTCTTGACCTGTCGCTAATTCGACTTAGCCAGCATGCTGGTACGGGCTTTGCTACAGCAGCATTGGAGTCGAGTCGCTCACATCGTTCGGTAACACTATAAGGCTATTACTTATAGCGATCGAAAAGCAGCTCGGGAGTCCATGCGTCAGGATTCGCGGCACGATTCAACCTGTACCGCTCAGGTCCGGGAAAATCATGGGGTTTCAGTCCACGGGGCCGATTCTGAATCATGAAGACGAATGACGGGATGATCCTGCAGGCAATTCATGATTCAGGCCCAGCGTCGCATGACCCAAAAATAAGCCAGCACGGGTCATTAGCGCCTCACAAAGGTGCGACGCGACTGAAACACCTACACAACAAAGAGCAAACTGGAGGTTTTTGAATGAAGATGTTGAAATCCACCGTGGCTGTCGTCACTGCCTTGGCCGCATTTGGTGTGATCGGGGCTGCAAACGCCGGTACCACCCTTGACGCTATCAAGAAGAAAGGTTTTATCCAGTGCGGCGTCAGCGATGGCCTGCCAGGGTTTTCCGTTCCGGACTCTACCGGCAAGATCACCGGTATCGATGCTGACGTCTGCCGCGCAGTAGCCGCCGCAGTATTCGGCGACGCCACCAAGGTCAAGTTCAGCCAGTTGAACGCCAAGGAGCGCTTCACCGCACTGCAATCGGGCGAGATCGACATCCTTTCGCGTAACACCACCTGGACCAGCTCCCGCGACGCGGGCATGGGCCTGGTGTTCACCGGCGTGACTTACTACGACGGTATCGGCTTCCTGGTAAACAACAAGCTGGGCGTCAAGAGCGCCAAGGAACTGGACGGTGCAACCATCTGCATCCAGGCCGGTACCACTACCGAGCTGAACGTCTCCGACTACTTCCGCTCGAACGGCCTGAAATACACCCCGATCACCTTCGACACCTCCGACGAAAGCGCCAAGTCGCTGGAAGGCGGCCGTTGCGACGTGCTGACTTCCGACCAGTCGCAACTTTACGCGCAGCGCAGCAAGCTGGCCAAGCCGGACGATTACATCGTGCTGCCTGAAGTGATCTCCAAGGAGCCTCTGGGCCCTGTCGTGCGTAAAGGCGACGAAGACTGGTTCTCGATCGTGCGCTGGACCCTGTTCGCCATGCTCAATGCCGAGGAAGCCAAAATCACTTCCAAGAACGTTGAAGCTGAAGCCAAGTCGACCAAGAACCCTGACGTAGCCCGTATGCTCGGCGCAGACGGCACTTACGGCAAAGACCTGAAGCTCGAGAAAGACTGGGTCGTGCAGATCGTCAAGCAGGTCGGCAACTACGGCGAAGTGTTCGAACGCAACCTGGGCGAAGGCACCCCGCTGAAAATCAAGCGTGGCCAGAACGCTCTGTGGAATGCCGGTGGCATCCAGTACGCTCCACCTATTCGTTGATTGACCCGGCGCCCGACAGGCTTCCCAGCCTGTCGGGCGTTGTTCTGTTGGATTTTTCCTGGGGCATTTCATGGAAAAGCAAATCGTCGCACCCAAGCAAAAGCTCTCTCTGAGCGATCCGAAAGTGCGCGCGTGGTTATTTCAGATCATCACTGTCGTGGCGGTGATCGCGTTGGGCTGGTTCATTTTCGACAACACCCAGACCAACCTGCAACACCGTGGTATTACCTCGGGTTTCGGTTTTCTTGAGAACAGTGCCGGTTTCGGTATCGCTCAGCACCTGATCGACTACAGCGAAGCGGACAGCTATGCCCGTGTGTTCGTCATCGGCCTGCTGAATACCTTGCTGGTGTCGGTTATCGGTATTGTCCTGGCGACCTTGCTGGGCTTTGTCATTGGTGTCGCTCGCCTGTCTCCGAACTGGATGATCAGCAAGCTGGCCACCGTGTATGTCGAAGTCTTCCGCAACATTCCGCCATTGCTGCAGATCCTTTTCTGGTATACCGCCGTATTCCTCACGCTGCCTGGTCCGCGTCAGGCGCATGGCTATCTGGACATGTTCTTCGTCAGCAGCCGCGGGCTCAACATGCCCAGAGCATTGCCTGCCGAAGGCGCCTGGGCATTCCTGATCAGTCTGGTGGTTGCCGTGATCGCCATCGTGATGATGGTGCGCTGGGCCAACAAGCGCTTCGAAGCCACCGGCCAGCCGTTTCACAAGTTCTGGGTCGGCCTGGCGTTGTTGCTGGTTATCCCCGGTCTGAGCATGCTGATCTTCGGCAGCCCGGTGCATTGGGAGCTGCCGCAGCTGAAGGGCTTCAATTTCTCGGGCGGCTGGGTGCTGATCCCTGAACTGATCTCCCTGACCCTGGCACTGACTATCTATACGGCGGCGTTCATCGCTGAAATCGTGCGTTCCGGCATCAAGTCGGTCAGCCATGGCCAGACCGAAGCTGCTCGCTCATTGGGCCTGCGCCCTGGGCCGACGCTGCGCAAGGTGATCATCCCGCAGGCGCTGCGCGTGATCATTCCGCCGCTGACCAGTCAGTTCCTGAACCTGGCGAAGAACTCTTCGCTGGCAGCCGCCATCGGCTACCCGGAAATGGTTTCCCTGTTCGCCGGTACGGTGCTCAACCAGACCGGGCAGGCCATTGAAGTCATTGCCATCACCATGAGCGTGTACCTGGCGATCAGTATCAGCATTTCCCTGCTGATGAACTGGTACAACAAGCGCATTGCGCTGATCGAGCGGTGAGGAAAAGCGCATGACAACTCATACTTTCAAACCTGATATGCCACCACCGGGCAAAGTGTTCGGCCCGATGGCGTGGATGCGGCAGAACCTGTTCTCCAGCTGGATCAACACCCTGCTGACCCTGTTCTCGCTGTATCTGATCTATCTGGTCGTACCACCGATCATCAGTTGGGCCCTGCTGGACGCCAACTGGATCGGCACGACCAAGGCAGACTGCACCAAGGCGGGCGCCTGCTGGGTGTTCATCGAGCAGCGCTTCGGTCAGTTCATGTATGGCTACTTCCCCAATGAACTGCGCTGGAGGGTCGACCTGACCGCCATCCTGGCGATCGTCGGCGCTGCGCCGCTGTTCATCTCGAAGTTTCCGCGCAAGGCTGTCTACGGTATTGCCTTCCTGGTGATCTACCCGGTTGTCGCGTTCTACCTGCTGCATGGCGGCGCGTTCGGTCTGACCAACGTACCGACCAGCCAGTGGGGCGGTCTGATGCTGACCCTGGTGATCGCCACCGTGGGTATCGTCGGTGCCTTGCCGCTGGGTATCCTGCTGGCGCTCGGTCGTCGTTCCAACATGCCGGCCGTGCGTGTGGTGTGCGTGACCTTCATCGAGTTCTGGCGCGGCGTGCCGCTGATCACCGTGCTGTTCATGTCGTCGGTGATGCTGCCGCTGTTCATGCCAGAGGGCATGAACTTCGACAAGCTGCTGCGTGCGCTGATCGGCGTCATCCTGTTCCAGTCGGCGTACATCGCTGAAGTGGTGCGTGGCGGCATGCAGGCCATTCCCAAGGGCCAGTACGAAGCTGCCTCGGCGATGGGCCTGGGTTACTGGCGCAGCATGGGTCTGGTGATCCTGCCGCAGGCGTTGAAGATGGTCATTCCCGGCATCGTCAACACCTTCATTGCCTTGTTCAAGGACACCAGTCTGGTGATCATTATCGGTCTGTTCGACCTGCTCAACAGCGTCAAGCAGGCTACCGCCGACCCGGCATGGCTGGGTATGGCCACTGAAGGCTACGTCTTCGCGGCCCTGGTGTTCTGGATCTTCTGTTTCGGTATGTCCCGCTATTCCATGCATTTGGAACGTAAGCTGGACACAGGCCACAAGCGTTAGGAGTTTTGTGATGAGTGAAGTTATCAATAAGCCTCTGGGCGCTGAAGGCATGATCCGCATGGAGGGCGTACACAAGTGGTACGGCCAGTTCCATGTACTCAAGGACATCAACCTGAATGTGCGCCAGGGTGAACGTATCGTGCTGTGCGGCCCGTCGGGCTCGGGCAAGTCGACCACCATTCGCTGCCTCAACCGTCTGGAAGAGCACCAGCAGGGTCGCATCATTGTCGATGGCACCGAACTGACCTCGGACCTCAAGCAGATCGAGACCATCCGCCGCGAAGTGGGCATGGTGTTTCAGCACTTCAACCTGTTCCCGCACCTGACCATCCTGCAGAACTGCACCTTGGCACCGATGTGGGTGCGCAAGATGCCGAAGAAGAAAGCCGAAGAAATCGCCATGCACTATCTGGAGCGTGTGCGGATTCCGGAGCAGGCCCACAAGTTTCCGGGTCAGCTTTCCGGTGGTCAGCAGCAGCGTGTGGCGATTGCCCGTGCCTTGTGCATGAAGCCGAAAATCATGCTGTTCGATGAACCGACGTCGGCCCTTGACCCGGAAATGGTCAAGGAAGTGCTCGACACCATGGTCGGTCTGGCTGAAGAAGGCATGACCATGCTGTGCGTGACCCACGAAATGGGCTTTGCCCGTACCGTGGCAAACCGGGTGATCTTCATGGACAAGGGCGAAATCGTCGAACAGGCCGCGCCGAACGACTTCTTCGATAACCCGCAGAGCGACCGTACCAAGCTGTTCCTCAGTCAGATCATCCACTGAGTGGACTTCTGCTGAACAAGGAAACCGGGCCCTGTGCCCGGTTTTTTTATGCCTGTCGTTGCTGTGTGGGTTGTATGCAATTGATCTGAACCTTGTATTCGCGATGATTCTCCAACAGGATACCGCCCCCCTGAAAAGGGTCGACATACTTGATGACCGAGAAACTGATGACTGCCAAGGCTCAACTCAGCCCCCAACCGACTGCCGATCAACCTCATTCTGCCTTGAAGCGCCCCTGGCTGTTGCTGCTGGGTCTGGTGCTGGTCGCCCTCAACCTGCGCCCGGCGTTGTCCAGCATTGCGCCGCTGCTTGACACGGTGTCCGACAGCCTGGGCATGTCCGCTGCCGAGGCCGGACTGCTGACCACCTTGCCGGTTTTGTGCCTGGGCCTGTTCGCGCCGCTCGCACCGATCCTCGCCCGCCGGTTTGGCAGTGAGCGGGTGGTCATGGTGGTGCTTCTGACACTGGCTGCAGGCTTGGCAGTGCGCAGTCTGTTTGGTCAGGTCGGGCTGTTTGGCGGCAGCCTGCTGGCGGGTGCGAGCATCGGAATCATCGGCGTGTTGCTGCCGGGTATCGTCAAACGTGATTTTCCGCACAAGGCCGGAGCCATGACCGGTGTCTACACCATGGCCTTGTGCCTGGGCGCGGCCATTGCAGCCGGTTCGACGGTGCCGCTCAGTCAGTACGTGGGTGGCAGTTGGCAGATTGGCCTGGGTTTCTGGCTGGTTCCGGCACTGATTGCCGCCGCATTATGGTTTCCGCAGGCGCGTGAAGTGCATGGCACGCATCGCGATGTTTACCGGGTCCGTGGTTTGTTGCGTGACCCGCTGGCCTGGCAGGTCACGCTGTACATGGGCCTGCAATCGTCGCTGTCGTACATCGTCTTCGGCTGGTTGCCGTCGATCCTCATCGGTCGCGGCCTGACGCCCACCCAGGCCGGCCTGCTGCTGTCCGGCTCGATCATTGCGCAGGTCATCAGCGCGCTGGCGGTGCCTTATCTGGCCACACGCGGCAAGGATCAGCGTCTGGCGATCATGCTGGTCATGTCGCTGACCCTGATCGGTCTGTTCGGCTGCCTGTATGCGCCGCTTGGCGGGCTGTGGGGCTGGGCGATCCTGCTGGGGATCGGGCAGGGCGGCACGTTCAGTCTGGCGCTGGCCTTGATCGTCCTGCGCTCGCGCGACTCACATGTCGCCGCCAACCTGTCGAGCATGGCGCAAGGCGTCGGCTACACCATCGCCTCGACCGGCCCGTTTGCCGTGGGCGTGGTGCATGACATGACCGGCAGCTGGAGCGCGATTGGCTGGATCTTCGCGGTACTCGGGCTGGGCGCCATCATCGCGGGCATGGGCGCCGGTCGGGCGCTGCAGGTGCAGGTCAGTAGCGAGAAGGTTTGATGTTCGATGATTGATGATCGTGCGACCCGGGCTTGAGTTGCTTCAGGTCTGGGTCAGATTGGCCCGTGCCCATTGTTCGGCACGGGTGACGCTCAGCCCTGATTTCGCGTTGTAGGTACTGGCGACGTCCCATGCCACGCCTCGGCCCATGGCAAAGACTGCCCGGTATTTGCCCAGATTGTCATCCGGCATTTCCGTCAGATCAGCTTGCAACTGCGCAACACTCCATACGTGCCGCTCGATGTCGCGCCCCGTGACACGCTCCACCAGATCGGCCAGCCCGGCGTACGTCAATGTGTCGCCAGCGGTGTACACCACCTGATTCACGATGCGCGGCTCGTGCATCACGATGGCAGCAGTCAGCCTGCCAATGTCCTCTGCGGTCGTGACTGTCACGGCAGTATCGAGGCTGCCCAGCGCATTGATCCGCCCGCCTTGCAGATCGACGACACCGAACGCGGGATCGAACAGGAAGCTTGTAAACATGCCGGTCGAAACGATCACCCATTCGGTGCGCTGCTGGGCGCGCAGCTTTTCTCGCACATCGAGTTGTTCATCGAACAGATCCTGAGGGCTGCCCCGGCCGATAAGGTCGTAGTCAACGCCGAACTGCCAGGGCAGGTAGCGTTTTATGCCGGCCTTGAGCGCTGCATCGGTCAGTTTGCGTTGAGTGCCCCGGCCAGCGGCAAACCCCGCACAGCTGATTACCGTGTCGTAGCGCGTCATGACAGTGGCAAGTTCGTCCACGCTGGCAACGGCCAGATCGGCTGTTTCGATGGCAATGTCCAGCGCGCGGATTTCTTCGATTTCCACACGCTTGGCAGGCGCCTGAGTGCTCAAGCTGCTCTGGCGTAGCAGCACGGCAATGCTCAAGCCATGTGCCCCGGCTTTCTCGACCAGCCCTCGCAACACCGCGAGCCCAAGCTCTCCTGCACCTATTACCAGAATGCGTTGTTTGACGTTTGCGTTATCGGCTTGCATGGTGATCCCTTTGGACAGCCTTTCAATTCAGGCGGGAGAGATGCTGGCATGCCTGTCGACATACAAAAAGTAGGCACATCGGTGATACCGGGCGGGCTGGACGCGCAGGAAGTGGTCAGACGCTCCGAAGCGGTCTGTGCTGCGCTCAGCGATGATGAGGATGGTCTCAAGCGTGACATTCTCGGCCACGCCGGTAATCGCTGGTCATTGGGCGTGGTCCATGCCCTTGGCGTCAGCAGCCCTTTGCGCCACGCCCAATTGCGCCGAAAACTGCACGGTGTCACTCAGCGCATGCTCACTCATACCTTGCGCCAGCTCGAACAGGACGGGTTGATCACCCGCCACGACTACCGCGAGAAGCCGCTCAGGGTGGAATATTCGTTGACCGACCTGGGCATGGGGCTGCTGGTACAGATGATTCCGCTGTGGACTTGGGTGATTGAAAATTCGGAGGCGTTCAGTGCGGCGCGAAATCGTTATCTGGACAGGTAAACGTGATGGCTGATGCGCCATCAACCCCTCGCCATTTTCTTCGGCGCCGCTTATCGTGCACGAATAATTCGCCAAGGGATGTGCACGCATGAACTACGAAGAACAAAGTCAGGCCAACAGCGCACTGATCACCCGGTTTTATGAGGCGTTTGCGCAGCTGGATGCCGAGGCGATGAGTGCCTGCTATACCGATGACGTGTTGTTCAGCGACCCTGCCTTTGGTGAATTGCGCGGTGCTCAGGTCGGTGACATGTGGCGCATGCTGACTTCCCGGGCAAAGAATTTTTCGGTGGTCTTCGATCAGGTGCGAGCCGATGACCAGACTGGCAGTGCGCACTGGGTGGCGACGTACCTGTTCAGTCAGACCGGGCGCACGGTGGTCAACGATATTCAGGCCCGTTTCGTGTTTCGTGATGGCAGGATCTGCGAGCATCGCGATCATTTCGATATGTGGCGCTGGTCGCGCCAGGCCCTGGGTTTGAAGGGCCTGCTGCTTGGCTGGACGCCTTTGGTGCGCAACGCCGTCAGGGCTCAGGCGCTCAAGGGCCTGAAGACCTTTTCAGAGAGCCGCCGTGCCTGAGGTCGCCTGCACCGCCAGTGCGTCGACTGCCGAACAGGCGGTCGGCAAACCCTGGTTTGTCTATCTGGTGCGCGCTGCCAACGGCTCGCTGTACTGTGGCATCAGTGATGATCCGCAGCGGCGGTTCGCTGCGCACCAGAGCGGCAAGGGCGCGCGCTTTTTCTCTTCGAGTCCGGCGATGGCGCTGGTCTACGTTGAACAATGGCCCAGCAAGGGCGAGGCGTTACGCCATGAGCGGCTGATCAAGAAGCTGAAAAAAAGCGCCAAAGAGGCGTTGGCTGCCAGCTACGTAATGTCACCGATCCATGCGCGTGATGGTGTCCCATCAGTTTGAGGTCGTGGGCGGCCAGGGTACTGCGGGTTAAGCTGTGTTTTTCCCATGTGCACAGAGGCTGAACATGTCCGAGTTGATCCTTCACCACTACCCCACGTCGCTGTTCGCCGAAAAAGCCCGTCTGATGCTGGGTTTCAAAGGCCTCACATGGCGTTCGGTGACTATCCCTTCGATCATGCCCAAGCCTGACCTGACTGCATTGACCGGCGGTTATCGCAGAACCCCGGTATTGCAGGCCGGAGCGGACATCTACTGTGATACGGCACTGATGGCGCGGCGTCTGGAGCAGGAAAAAGCCTCGCCAGCGTTTTACCCGAAGGGGCAGGAGTTCACGGTTGCCGGCCTGGCCGCCTGGGCCGACTCGGTGCTGTTCATGCATGCCGTGAGTCTGGTATTTCAGCCTGAATCAATGGCTGTGCGCTTCGCCAAGGTGCCGCCAGACGCCGCCAAGGCCTTCGTCGCCGACCGTTCGACGCTGTTCAACGGCGGCACTGCGTCGCGCCCGCCTGTGGAGCAGGTCAAGCACCAATGGCCCACTCTGATGTCACGCCTGGAGCTGCAACTCTCGCACGGCGGTGACTTCCTGTTCGGCGTAGCGTCGATTGCCGATTTCTCGGTTGCCCATACGTTGTGGTTTCTCAAGCAGACGCCGGTGACCGCACCCTTTGTAGATGAGTATCCGAGTGTCAGGGCCTGGCTCGATCGTGTGCTGGGTTTTGGTCATGGCACGTTCAGCGACCTGAGCTCGGCAGATGCCATCGAAATCGCCAGAAACGCCACGCCTGCGCCATTGCCCGATGAAACTCTCGTCGATCCAAATGGCTTCAAGGCAGGTGAAAAGGTTGCGGTTTCTGCGGTCGACTATGGCGTCGAAGCGGTTGAGGGCGAGCTGGTATTTAACGGCCGCGAAGAGCTCATCCTGCGCCGCGAGGACGAGCGTGCCGGTGTCGTGCACGTACACTTCCCGAGAATGGGCTATCGGATCGAGAAGCGCTGAGGTTCAACGATGCTCTGCGTCGCAAAGAGGACGCGGAGCGTTGGCACGCTAGCCAGGCGGGTTACTTCAACGCCGCCAGTATCTGATCCGGGTCAAACCCCCGGATCAGTGTGCCGTTGACGTCGATCAGCGGGATGCCTCTGCCACCCAGCGCTTCATAGGCCTTGCGGCCTTCTTCCGACTTCTCGATGTCGAACTCCTGATACGCAATCCCCTTGCTGTCCAGAAAACGCCGGGTCTGCTTGCAGTAGCCGCACCAGTCAGTGGCGTACATCACCACTTTGGCCTGGCTGTAGCTCTGTGCGACGTCTGCCGGGGGCGGGTTGACGAAGTGCTCGATCCTGCCCCAGTTCTGGTAAATCACGACCACCAGCATGATCAGGGCAAACTTCTTGAGGGTACGCAGCAGCATCTCGGTTACCGTCGCTTCAACTGGTCGGTCAGTTGCGTCGGCAGCCCTTTGATGATCAGGGTACCGGCGCTTTCGTCGTATTCGATCTTGTCGCCCAGCAGGTGGGCTTCAAAACTGATCGACAGGCCCTCGGCGCGGCCGGTGAAGCGGCGGAACTGGTTGAGGGTGCGCTTATCCGCCGGTATTTCCGGGGACAGGCCGTAATCCTTGTTGCGAATGTGATCGTAGAAGGCACGCGGACGCTCTTCGTCGATCAGCTCTGACAGTTCCTCCAGGCCCATCGGTTCGCCCATCTTGCTCTGACTGCTGGCGTAGTCGACCAGAGTCTTGGTCTTCTCGCGGGCCGATTCTTCCGGCAGGTCTTCGCTTTCGACGAAATCGCTGAACGCCTTGAGCAGCGTGCGGGTTTCGCCGGGGCCATCCACGCCTTCCTGGCAACCGATGAAGTCGCGGAAGTACTCGGAAACCTTCTTGCCGTTCTTGCCCTTGATGAACGAAATGTATTGCTTGGACTGCTTGTTGTTCTGCCACTCGGAAATATTGATTCGGGCGGCGAGGTGCAACTGACCAAGGTCCAGGTGCCGGGACGGGGTCACGTCCAGTTCGGCATTCACTGCCACGCCTTCGCTGTGGTGCAGCAGGGCGATGGCCAGGTAGTCGGTCATGCCTTGCTGATAATGGGCGAACAGCACGTGGCCACCCACTGACAGATTGGATTCTTCCATGAGCTTTTGCAGATGCTCGACTGCCACCCGGGAGAACGCCGTGAAGTCGCTGCCGCCGTCGATGTATTCCTTCAGCCAGCCACTGAATGGATGTGCGCCGGACTCGGGATGGAACAGGCCCCATGCCTTGCCCTGTTTGGCGTTATAGCTTTCGTTGAGGTCGGCCAGCATGTTCTCGATGGCCTGGGACTCAGCGAGTTCGGAGTCGCGTGCATGGAGAACAGCGGGCGTACCGTCGGGTTTCTTCTCGATCAGGTGGACGATGCAGTGACGGATCGGCATGGGCTTCTCGGCTGAAAAAGGTGAAGAGCGTGCAGCTCGTTGCAAGATGCCCAGTGTAACGCACGCATGCGCCTGATGGCCCCGGACGGGCTGGTTTTCGCCAGCAGCGAGTGTTTGCTGGGTATTTTTTGTGCAATTAACATTAAAACCTGACCAAAAGGATAGGTAGAGGCGGATATTTGCCCGGCTCTGTGCTAGTTTTGCGCGGTCTTGCGCACTTAGCGCGTCAAGCGTGCAGTTAGCGCACACGTAGGTCGAACCATTACCCGGTTTCAGTATCTACACTTTCGCGATTAATCGTGGCTGCTAGCGGGTGGCCAGGTTCGTTGCCTGGCCACGGGCCGACGTTGCGCTCTGCAATCCAAATGAATTTGATAGGGAAGGAACACCACCATGGCTCTTACTAAAGACCAATTGATCGCCGATATCGCTGAATCTATCGAAGCGCCAAAAACCACCGCGCGTAATGCTCTTGAGCAATTGGGCCAAATTGTTGCCGACCAATTGGAAAACGGCGTGGAAATCACTTTGCCAGGTATCGGCAAACTGAAAGTTGCAGAGCGTCCAGCTCGCACTGGCCGCAACCCTTCGACTGGCGCTGCCATCGAAATCGCTGCCAAGAAAGTTATCAAGTTCGTACCAGCCAAAGTGCTGACCGACTCGATCAACAAGTAAGCAACCGCTTGCTGTGAAAAAGCCGTGCCCCGGTTAACCGGGCACGGCTTTTTTGTGGGCGCCTGATTGGACACCTCCCGCAAAGTCGGACGCAGAGCGTCCAGAACGGTCCTCCAGACGCCTATCGTTCCTCACGCTCCACAGCGTGGGAATGCCTTGCGTGACGCTCCGCGTCACAGATCTGTGCCGCACTGCATACTCAAGAGAGGACGCAGAGCGTCCAGAACGGCATGCCGACGCGGAGCGTCGCACGATAGTCGAGATTACGGCCTGCCGACGCGGCGTCGCACGATAGTTGAGATTATCGTTCCTCACGCTCCAGCGTGGGAATGCCTTGCGTGACGCTCTGCGTCACAGATCTGTGCCGCACTGCATATTCAAGAGAGGACGCAGAGCGTCCAGAACGGCATGCCGACGCGGAGCGTCGCACGATAGTCGAGGTTAAGGCATGTCGCTGCGGAGTCGCACGATAGTCGAGGTTAAGGCATGTCGCTGCGGAGTCGCACGATAGTCGAGGTTAAGGCATGTCGCTGCGGAGTCGCACGATAGTCGAGATTACGGCCTGCCGACGCGGCGTCGCACGATAGTTGAGATTATCGTTCCTCACGCTCCAGCGTGGGAATGCCTTGCGTGACGCTCTGCGTCACAGAACTGTGCCGCACTGCATACTCAAGAGAGGACGCAGAGCGTCCAGAACGGCATGCCGACGCGGAGCGTCGCACGATAGTCGAGGTTAAGGCATGTCGCTGTGGAGTCGCACGATAGTCGAGATTAGGCGCGTGTTCACGATAGTCGAGTCAGCCTGGTGCGCGCTGTGCCTTGTCGAGGAAGGTCCAGGCCACAAAACGACTTTGCTTCTGGCCCTGGCCCATTTCCACGACCTTCACTTCCAGCGCGCCGGCTTTTTTCAGGGCGCTGTGGATCGGCGGCAGGTTGGAGGCCTTGGACACCAGTGTGCTGAACCACGCCACCTGGCTCGGCAGCAAGGCGCTTTCCTGGATCAACTGCGTTATGAAGCCGATCTCGCCGCCGTCGCACCACAACTCCTGCGACTGTCCACCGAAATTGAGCACCGGCAGCTTGCGCTTGGGATCAGCCTTGCCCAGCGCCCGCCACTTGCGCTGGCTGCCACGCTGCGCTTCTTCCAGCGAGGCATGGAAGGGCGGGTTGCAGAGGCTGACGTGGAAGCGTTCGCTACTGTCGAGCAGCCCGAGCAGGATCTGCTTGCGATTGGCCTGCTGGCGCACGCTGATGGCCTTGCTGAGGCCGTTGGCCTTCACAATCGTGGTGGCTGCGGCGATGGCGGTGCTGTCAATGTCCGAACCCACGAACTGCCAGCCATAGTCGCTATGCCCCAACAACGGGTAGATGCAATTGGCGCCGGTGCCGATATCCAGCGCCTTGATGGATGCGCCGCGTGGTATCACGCCTTCATTGTCTTCGGCCAGCAGGTCGGCGAGGAAGTGCAGGTAGTCCGCACGCCCCGGAATCGGCGGGCACAGGTAATCCGCCGGAATGTCCCAATGGGCGATGCCATAGAACGCCTTGAGCAGCGCGCGGTTGAACACCCGTACCGCCTGCGGATTGGCGAAGTCGATACTTTCCTTGCCGTAAGGGTTGAGGATCACGAACGCTGCCAGTTCGGGGCTGGATTTGATCAGCTTCGCAAAGTCGTACTGGCCCTGATGCCGATTGCGCGGGTGCAAGGTGGCCTTTTCACGCGGCGCAGCAGGTTTGGCTGGCCGCTGAGGCTTCTTGCGCGGTGGTTTGCGGGTATCGGTCATGGATTCGATTGTCAGCCGTGAGGGTGAGTTGCCTGGCTTATTCGCGAGCAAGCGCAGCGTCGCCTTTGGCGTAGTACGCGTTGCTCGCGAATAAGTCAGTACAGAAGTTCAGATAACAAAAAGCCAGCCCATGATCGGGCTGGCTTTTCTGGCCACCTTACAGGCTGGCGATGCGTGCGTGTTGCTCGGCCAGCTTGCCCAGCGCCTGTTCGGCTTCGGTCAGCTTGGCGCGTTCCTTGGCGATGACTTCAGGCGGTGCCTTGTCGACGAAGGCGGCGTTGGACAGCTTGCCGCCGACGCGTTGCACTTCGCCTTGCAGGCGCTGGATTTCCTTGTCCAGGCGCGCCAGCTCGGCCCCTTTGTCGATCAACCCGGCCATCGGCACCAGCACTTCCATGTCACCGACCAGGGCGGTGGCGGACAGCGGTGCTTCTGCGCCTTCGGTCAGTACGGTCATGGATTCGAGCTTGGCGAGCTTCTTGAGCAGGTAATCGTTTTCGCTCAAACGACGCTGATCTTCGGCGCTGACGTTCTTGAGGAACAGTTGCAGCGGCTTGCCCGGACCGATGTTCATCTCGCCACGGATGTTACGCACGGCGAGCATCAGGCCCTTGAGCCATTCGATGTCGTCTTCGGCCGCCTGATCGATGCGTGCGTCATTAGCCACCGGCCAGGGTTGCAGCATGATGGTCTTGCCTTGCGCACCGGCCAGCGGCGCGAGGCGCTGCCAGATTTCTTCGGTGATGAACGGCATGAACGGGTGCGCAAGACGCAACGCGACTTCCAGAACGCGAACCAGCGTGCGGCGTGTGCCGCGCTGACGCTCGACCGGCGCTGTCTCGTCCCACAGTACCGGCTTGGACAGTTCCAGATACCAGTCGCAATACTGGTTCCAGATGAACTCGTACAACGCCTGGGCGGCGAGGTCGAAGCGGAACTGATCCAGCTGGCGGGTCACTTCGGCTTCGGTGCGCTGCAACTGCGAGATGATCCAGCGATCGGCCAGCGACAGTTCGACCGCTTCGCCGTTCTGGCCGCAGTCTTCGCCCTTGTCCAGTACGTAGCGCGCCGCGTTCCAGATCTTGTTGCAGAAGTTGCGGTAGCCTTCGACGCGGCCCATGTCGAACTTGATGTCGCGACCGGTGGACGCCAGCGAGCAGAAGGTAAAGCGCAGGGCATCGGTGCCATAGCTGGCGATGCCGTCGGCGAATTCCTGGCGGGTCTGCTTCTCGATCTTTTTCGCCAGTTGCGGCTGCATCAGGCCACTGGTGCGTTTCTCTACCAGCGTTTCGAGGTCGATACCGTCGACGATGTCCAGCGGGTCAAGCACGTTGCCCTTGGACTTGGACATCTTCTGGCCCTGGCCATCGCGCACCAGACCATGCACATAGACAGTCTTGAACGGGACTTGCGGCGTGCCGTCCTCGTTCTTCACCAAGTGCATGGTGAGCATGATCATCCGGGCGACCCAGAAGAAAATGATATCGAAGCCGGTGACCAGCACGTCGGTGGAGTGGAAAGTTTCCAGTGCCTTGGTCTTTTCCGGCCAGCCGAGCGTGGAGAAGGTCCACAGGCCCGAGCTGAACCAGGTGTCGAGTACGTCGTTGTCCTGCTGCAGCGCGACTTCCGGCCTAAGGTTGTTCTTGGCACGGACTTCGGCTTCGTCGCGGCCGACGTAAACCTTGCCGGATTCGTCGTACCACGCCGGAATCCGGTGGCCCCACCAGAGCTGACGGCTGATGCACCAGTCCTGGATGTCGCGCATCCACGAGAAGTACATGTTTTCGTATTGCTTGGGCACGAACGCGATGCGGCCGTCTTCGACAGCGGCAATCGCAGGCTCGGCCAGCGGCTTGGTGGAGACGTACCACTGATCGGTCAGCCACGGCTCGATGATGGTGCCGGAACGGTCGCCTTTCGGCACTTTCAGGGCGTGATCATCAACGCTGACCAGCAACCCGGCGGCGTCGAACGCGGCAACGATCTGTTTGCGCGCTTCGAAGCGATCCAGCCCGGCATAGGCTGCAGGCAGGCTGCCGTCGACGCTTTCGTTCAATGTGCCATCAAGGTTGAACACCTGAGCGGCGGGCAATACGTTGGCATTCTTGTCGAAGATGTTCAGCAGCGGCAGGTTGTGGCGCTTGCCGACTTCATAGTCGTTGAAATCGTGGGCCGGGGTGATTTTCACGCAGCCGGTGCCGAACTCGGGATCGCAGTAATCATCCGCGATGATCGGGATGCGGCGGCCTACCAGAGGCAATTCGACGAACTTGCCGATCAGCGCCTTGTAGCGCTCGTCCTGCGGGTTCACCGCAACGGCGGCATCACCGAGCATGGTTTCCGGGCGCGTGGTGGCCACGATCAGGTAATCCAGACCTTCGGCGGTCTTTGCGCCGTCAGCCAGTGGATAACGCAGGTTCCACAGATGACCCTTATCGTCGTGGTTCTCCACTTCGAGGTCGGAAATGGCGGTGTGCAGCTTGGTGTCCCAGTTGACCAGGCGCTTGCCACGGTAGATCAGGCCGTCTTCATGCAGACGCACGAAAGCTTCCTTTACCGCTTCGGACAGGCCGTCGTCCATGGTGAAGCGCTCGCGGCTCCAGTCGACGGACGAGCCCAGGCGGCGGATCTGGCGGCTGATGTTGCCGCCGGACTCGGCTTTCCATTCCCAGATCTTGTCCAGAAACTTCTCGCGGCCCAGTTCATGACGGCTTACGCCTTGCGCTTCGAGACGACGCTCGACCAGCATCTGCGTGGCGATACCCGCATGGTCGGTGCCCGGTTGCCACAGCGTATTGCGGCCCTGCATGCGACGGAAACGGACCAATGCATCCATGATCGCGTTATTGAAACCGTGGCCCATGTGCAGGCTGCCGGTGACGTTCGGCGGCGGGATCATGATGGTGTACGAGTCACCCACGCCTTGCGGAGCGAAGTAGTTCTCGGACTCCCAGGTCTGGTACCAGGAAGTTTCGATGGCGTGCGGCTGGTAAGTCTTGTCCATGCGCGGCGGGAACCTGTGGCATTGATTCGGAAACCGGTAAGTATAGACCTGACGGCCAGCGACAAGCCACAGGAGTAGCTGTGAGCTTCAAGCTGCAAGCTGGTAGTTCTGTCAGTAGGCGGCGTGTCGGCCAGACGGCATGATCGGTATTCAGACTTTACTTGCAGGGCGGACGCTGCCATGGACGATACGCCTGAAGGCAGACGCGTGCTGTGTCGATATCGCTATGACGCGCTGGACCGGGTTGCGGTTGTCGATCCCGATGCACAGGAAGCAGTGTCGCGGTTCTATCAAAAGAAACGTTTGACGGTCGAGATACAGGGTGCAATGCGCCGTCGTGTGTTTCTCGGTGAAGACCGTTTTCCGGCTTCAACGGCGAGCGCGCGGACCCTGTGACCGGGCATTACCTGCTGGGTAACGGCTACCGCGCGTTCAACCCGGTGCTGATGCGTTTCAACCGACCAGACTCGCTGAGTCCATTTGGACGGGGAGGCCTGAATGCGTATGCCTACTGTCAGGGGGATCCGGTTAATCGGAGTGATCCGGGTGGGCACGTCGGGGTCCACATACTCTTTCTCGACAAGTTACCGGACCTAGCGCTTGGCAGAATATTCAGGCACTTGTCTTTCAAGGATATGGCCGCAGTGAGTGGAGCGTCTAATACATTGAATGAGAGAGGAGCCGGGCTGATAGCCTTGCAGTTAAATAAGCGTTTTGTAGACGCCAGTGACCCAGGCGTACTGTCGAACCTTCGCAGCGCTATAAAAAGCGAAACGGGTGTTTTGCCCAGTGTATTCAAGAGTGAAGACTTCAAAACACGATTTGATGAGGTCGTGGCGAACGCCAGCCAAAAAATGAGTGATCGAATCAAGGAGGCCAAGCATGCCGAGCAATCATTCTCTGATAAATTCACGGGTAAACCCAATACCAGTTACGACGATTTCAAGAAAGCATTGGTTAGTAAGCGCAAGGAGCACGAAGGGTCTCTCGAAATGCTGCTAAATATTAATAGAGATGTGGCTAGACGCACGACGCTCATGGGAGCCTGGTACACCCAAATTGGTCTCAAGGGGAAAATGGAGCGGCGCGTAGCAGATATCCGCTCCCTATTGAATACTCCCTGACAGCGTCTCTATGTGCGTGTATTCCGGACTCCTGATCACACGCTCACTTCTGCTGCTGCGCCAATAACCGCTCCAGCCTTGCCTCCAGCCGGCGTTTGATTTCGTTTTCGATATGCGGGGCGAAGTCGTCGATGACGTCCTGCATGATCAATCGCGCGGCTGCGCGCAACTCGTTGTCCAGGTGCAGCAGTGCATCAGGGTTGGGCAGCGCTTGCGGCTGGGCTGCCTGCTGCGCCTGCGGGGCGGGTGCTGTGTGCGCATCAGGTGTCAGCGTCGGGATGTCGTCTTCGTCGAAGTCCTGTTGATACGCCGCGTCGGGGCGAGCGCCGACAACATCGAACAACAGGGGAATCTGACCTTCGGGACGAGCTGTGTCGTTCGACTGGGGGGAATGTGCGGGGTCATCGCCGAGCAGTTGGCGGATCGACTCGAGGTCGTTCAGCAAGTGCGCGGATTCAGCTTTTTTTGAAGTATCCATCGTGTCCTCAAAGGCGCTGCAGTCGGTGATCTTGCGGAGGATAGCCCTGTTCGCGGTAGGAACGGAAACTCTCGCGTGCGGCAAGACGTATGGCCGGGTCTTCGACAACGACTTCGGCCACGCGGGCGAAACGTTTGAAGAAGGCCGGAATGCTCAGGTCGAGATTGACCAGCAGGTCGCTGTGTTCGCCCGAGTCGTCGCCCAGACCCAGTACCACGGCCGCATCGTGATCGCTCTCGGCGTCGCCATGGGGCAGGAACACTTCGCCTCTGAAACGCCAGAGCCGGGCATCGAGGTCCTCACGCTGCGCAGCATCGCTGCAATGCAGATAGACCTTGTGACCCAGGCGCCAGGCCTTTTCCGTCAGCTTGCAGGCAAAATCCAGGCGGGCCGCAGGATCGGCGCTGGGCAGGATGTAGAAGTCGACTTGAGTCATGTGGGTTCCAGAACCGGAGGCGTATCGACTGTGCAGCCGATACGCCAGGGTCTCTTTCTTATACGCCGGCGCGGTCGAGCAGGTATTGGGTCAGCAGCGGAACCGGACGCCCGGTGGCGCCTTTTTCCTTGCCGCCGCTCAGCCATGCAGTGCCGGCGATGTCCAGGTGAGCCCAGTGGTAGGCCTTGGTGAAGCGCGACAGGAAGCAAGCCGCGGTGATGGTGCCGCCTTTCGGGCCACCGATGTTGGCAATGTCGGCGAACGGGCTGTCGAGCTGCTCCTGGTACTCATCGAACAACGGCAGCTGCCAGGCACGGTCATCGGCCTGTCTGCCCGCGTCGAGCAACTGATTAATCAGCGCGTCGTTATTGCCCAGCAGGCCGGAGGTATGGCCACCCAGTGCAACGACGCAGGCGCCGGTCAGGGTTGCGATATCGATCACCGCCTGCGGCTTGAAACGCTCGGCGTAGGTCAGTGCATCGCACAGCACCAGACGGCCTTCGGCGTCGGTGTTGAGGATTTCGACGGTCTGGCCGCTCATGGTCGTGACGATGTCGCCCGGACGTGTCGCAGTGCCGCTCGGCATGTTTTCGGCACAGGCCAGAATGCACACCAGATTGATCGGCAGCTTCAATTCGAGCACCGCACGCAGGGTGCCGAACACGCTGGCTGCGCCGCACATGTCGAACTTCATCTCGTCCATGCCCGAGGCAGGCTTGATGCTGATGCCGCCGGTATCGAAGGTGATGCCTTTACCGACCAGCACGAATGGCTGGTCGCCTTTTTTGCCACCCTGGTAGTTCATGACGATGAGGCGCGGCGGCTGGGCGCTGCCCTGTGCTACCGCGAGGAACGAACCCATGCCCAGATCGGCCAGTTTCTTCTCGTCGTGGACTTCCACTTTCAGGTTCTTGTGTGCCTTGCCCAGTGCCTTGGCTTCTTCGCCCAGGTAGGTCGGGTGGCAGATGTTCGGCGGCAGATTACCCAGGTCGCGGGTCAGCGCCATGCCAGTGGCGATTGCCTGAGCGTGAGTCGAAGCGCGTTCGACGTCGGCCGCCTTGACCTTGTCGGTCAACAGGGTGATTTTCTTCAGGGCACGAACTTCGGCCTTCTGGGTCTTGAAGCGGTCGAAGACGTATTCGCCGTCGGCCAGGGCTTCGACCAGCAGACGAGCCATGCCATAGGTGTCGCGGTTTTTCACCGACAGGTCATCGAGCGCAATCGCTGCATCGGTGCCGCCCAGGCCCTTGAGGCAGGTGAGCGCTGCGCCGACGATCTTTTTCAACTGACGGTCCGACAGCTCGTCTTCCTTGCCGGTGCCGACCAGCAGAACGCGCTCGGCCTTGATGTTGGGCAGATTGTGCAACAGCAGGCTCTGGCCGACCTTGCCGGCCAGATCGCCGCGCTTGAGGATCAGCGAAACGGCTCCGCCGCTGAGGATATCCACAGTCCTGGCAGCACCGGCCAGTACACGGCTTTCACCGACGGTGACCACCAGCGTCGCGGTTTTCAAGGTTTCTGGGCTTACGCTTTTAACAACCAATTCCATGTGGGGTCCCCGAATAGACGATGAGAGTCGCAATATGAATGTCGTACGCAGCATGGCCCGAGTGTTTTCAGGGGCGATGCCTGCGCTAAGCCTTGCAGTTTGACCCCGCTGCACGACTGCTGACAACCCCGCAGAGCTGCCTGTCTGGCGTCTATGTGCGAACTATCCCCGGTGCGCAGTGACAGAAACACACAATCACAGGATAATGCCGCATATTTTTTGAGGCCCACGCCTTTTGTCGGCGTGAAGCTCTGGTTGCCGTGGCTCACAAATTTTCCCTGTTTGGCTGCCTGAGCCTGACAACTCTGGAGTGTCTGGTTTGATTGTCTTCCGTTATCTGTCCCGAGAAGTGCTGCTTACCTTGAGTGCGGTCAGCGCCGTACTGCTGGTGTTCATCATGAGCGGGCGCTTCATCAAGTACCTGGCGCAGGCCGCGTCCGGTGCGCTCGATCCTGGCGTACTGTTCCTGATCATGGGCTTCCGCCTGCCGGGCTTTCTGCAGGTTATCCTGCCGCTGGGCCTGTTCCTCGGCATCCTCATGGCGTACGGACGCCTGTACCTGGAAAGCGAGATGACCGTGCTGGCCGCAACCGGCATGAGTCAGCAGCGCCTGCTGGCTATCACCATGGGGCCGGCCACGCTGGTGGGTCTGCTGGTCGCCTGGCTGAGCTTCAGCCTGGCTCCACAGGGTGCCACACAATTTTCGCTGCTGATCAATCAGCAGGACGCCATGACCGAGTTCGACACGCTGGTGCCGGGCCGTTTTCAGGCGCTGCGTGACGGTACGCGTATCACCTACACCAAGGAGCTGTCGGAAGACCGCTCGCAACTGGCCGGCGTGTTCATCTCGGAAAAGCGCATGTCCAGCGACAAGAGCAAGGACAACGGCATCACCGTGCTGGTCGCGGAGAAGGGCCACCAGGAGGTACGGCCCAATGGCAGTCGCTTTCTGATCCTCGAGAACGGCTATCGCTATGACGGCAATCCGGGGGCTGCCGACTACCGCGTGATCAAGTACGACACCTACGGGGCGATGCTGCCCAAGCCGGAAATCAGTGAGGAAATCACCGACCGTGAAGCCATTCCGACCAGCGAGTTGATCGGCAACCCGGCACCGCGCTCCGTGGCCGAGCTGCAGTGGCGTATTTCGCTGCCGCTGTCGGTGTTCATCGTGACCTTGATGGCCATCCCTCTGTCACGGGTCAATCCGCGTCAGGGCCGTTACCTGAAACTGCTGCCGGCGATCCTGCTGTATATGTCTTACCTGGCCATTCTGATTTCGGTGCGCAGTTCGCTGGAGAAAGGCAAGCTGCCGCTCAGCCTGGGGATGTGGTGGGTGCATGCCATCTACCTGTCCATCGGCCTGCTGTTGTTCTATTGGGAGCCTCTGCGTCTGAAGATGGCGAGTCGTCGCAGCGTCACGGAGGTGACTCGTGGTCAAGCTTGATCGATACATTGGCAAAAGCGTCCTGCTGGCGATTCTCGCGGTTCTGGGCATCATTCTGGGGCTGGTCTCGCTGTTCGCGTTCATCGACGAGATGGGCGATATCAGCGACACCTACACACTGGCGGATGCGCTCAGCTACGTCATGCTGACGGCGCCACGTCGCGTCTACGACACCTTGCCGATGGCCGCCCTGATCGGTTGCCTGATCGGTCTGGGTACGCTGGCCAGCAGCAGTGAGCTGACCATCATGCGTGCGGCGGGCGTGTCCATCGGGCGCATCGTCTGGGCGGTCATGAAGCCCATGCTGGTGCTGATGATCGCAGGCGTGCTGGTCGGCGAGTACGTGGCCCCCTATGCCGAGAACCAGGCTCAAGCCGCGCGCTCGCTGGCCCAGGGCTCAGGTGATGCGCAGAGCGCCCGTCATGGTCTGTGGCACCGCCAGGGTGATGAATTCATCCACATCAACACGGTTCAGCCCAATGGCCTGATGCTCGGTGTGACACGTTATCGTTTCGACGACCAGCGCCACATGCAGACCTCCAGCTTTGCCAAAGAAGCCAACTTCAAGACCGATTACTGGGAATTGAAGGACGTCACCACCACGCACTTCAATGACGGCCGCACCGAGGTCATCAACACCCCGGTCGAGCGTTGGGACGTGGCGTTGAGCCCGCAACTGCTGAGCACGGTAATCATGCCGCCCGAGTCGCTGTCCATCAGCGGCCTCTGGAGCTACGCGCATTACCTGGCTGATCAGGGCTTGAGCAATGGCCGCTACTGGCTGGCGTTCTGGACCAAAGTCCTGCAACCGGCGGTGACCGTCGCGCTGGTGTTGATGGCGATCTCGTTCATCTTCGGCCCGCTGCGCTCGGTTACGCTTGGGCAGCGCGTGTTCACCGGTGTAGTGGTGGGCTTTACCTTCCGCATCATTCAGGACCTGCTCGGCCCATCGAGTCTGCTGTTCGGTTTCCCGCCGTTGCTGGCGGTGCTGCTGCCAGCTGCCGCCTGTGCGCTGGCCGGAGTACTTCTGTTACGCCGGGCCGGATAATGCATCAGCCGGACTGAAAAAGCCGACCCCTGGGTCGGCTTTTTTATGGGCGCTTGCTAATCCCGCATGCAAAAAAGCCTCTGGCATCGCTGCCAGAGGCTTTCTTGTAAATGCGTGGTGCGTCGTTCTCAGCCTTCGGCTTGAACTTCGTCAGCCTGCATGCCTTTCTGGCCCTGAACTGCAACGAAGGTAACTTTCTGGCCTTCTTTCAGGCTCTTGAAGCCGTTACCCTGAATAGCGCGGAAGTGTACGAACAGATCCGGCCCGCTCTCAGGAGTGATAAAACCAAAACCTTTTTCGTCGTTGAACCACTTGACGGTACCGCTCTGACGTTCAGCCATTTTCTTATTTCCTTGACGCTTGACTTGAATTGGTTACAGCCTCTTTCGCATGAAAGAGCACTGGGGCTGGTTGCAGGAAGTAAGAAACGTAGAACGGGTTGTAGCAAACCTAGAGCTACTGCCCAGGTCCAGATTCGGCGACCCATGCAAACACAGTCCGGAAACTCTACGCCAACTCTCGTTGCAAATACAACCCCCTTGCCTGGCTCCCTGTTTTCGGGGCTTTGGCCTTATACCTGCAGGGTTTGCATCGCGTGCACGGTGTTTGACCCGTCATAACATTTTGCACTTTATAGGTGCATTTTTTGCATATATGACAGGCTGTTCACGCGGCTGAAATACTCACGAAACACTGCAGGGGAACAGTGCCCCAGCAACACCGAAGTGTTGCTGTTTTTTTGACGCCGCTATTTAACCGCGGAAGTAACGTTGCGCAACGAAAGGCATTTTTGCAACGAGCATGGGGACTTTCTTGCCGCGCACCATTGCCCACACCGGTGTATTCAGCGCCGTGTAATCGTTATGCAGATAACCCATGGCCAGTGGGCCAGCCAGCGAAGGGCCAAAGCCGCCGCTGCATACCGTGCCGATGACCGCGCCCTGTTCATCGACGATCTCGGTACCTTCGCGCACGGGCGTGCGCTCCTGCGGAAGCAGGCCGACTCGCTTCTTGCTGACACCGCTCTGTTGCTGGGCAAAGATGCGCTCGGCTCCCGGGAAGCCGCCTGCACGCGCACCGTCGGCGCGACGCACTTTGGAAATCGCCCATAGCAGACTGGCCTCGATCGGCGAGGTCTGCGTGTCCATGTCATGGCCGTACAGGCACAAACCGGCTTCCAGTCGCAGCGAATCACGTGCGCCCAGGCCAATAGGCGCCACTTCCGGTTCTTCCAGCAGGCGGCGTGCCAGGGCTTCAGCCTGTTCGGCAGGCACCGAAATTTCATAGCCGTCTTCGCCGGTATAGCCCGAGCGACTGACATAGCATTTGACGCCCAGCAGCGTGACGCTGGTGAACTGCATGAAGGTCATTTTGGCGACTTCCGGGGCGAGGCGTGCCAGTACGGTCACAGCGGCCGGCCCTTGCAGCGCGAGCAGGGCGCGTTCTTCAAACAGTGGTTCGATCTTGCAATGCCCGGCCAGGTGCCTGCACAAGTGCGCCAGGTCCTGATCCTTGCAGGCCGCGTTGACCACCAGCATCAACTGGTCGTTACCGAGATTGGCAACCATCAGGTCATCGAGAATGCCGCCGTTCTCGTCGGTGAACATCGCGTAACGCTGCATGCCGACCGGCAGGTCAATGATGTCCACCGGCACCAGGGCTTCCAGCGCCTTGGCGGAGTCTGCACCGCTGAGGCGAATCTGGCCCATGTGCGAAACATCGAACAGGCCGGCCTGAGCGCGGGTGTGCAGGTGCTCTTTCATTACGCCCGCCGGGTATTGAACAGGCATGTCGTAACCGGCGAAAGGCACCATCTTCGCGCCGAGTTCGCGGTGCAGGGCATGCAGGGGAGTGGTCAGCAGTGATTCTGTGGACATGTTCGATTCCTTGTTGAGCGGGTCATACCGGTGGCACCACCTGTGCGTGCAGCGCAATCAGGCAGTGCCAGGCAGCGGCTGTCACGCTTCCTGATAGTTCTCGATGGACGGGCAGGCGCAGACCAGGTTGCGGTCGCCGAAGACGTTGTCGACACGACCGACCGGAGGCCAGTACTTGTTCTCGATCAGTGAATCGACCGGGTACACCGCCTGTTCGCGGCTGTAAGGATGGCTCCACTGGCCGACGATTTCGGCAGCGGTGTGCGGCGCGTTTTTCAGCGGGTTGTCATCCTTGTCCAGGGTGCCGTTTTCAACTGCGCGGATTTCTTCGCGGATCTTGATCATGGCATCGCAGAAGCGGTCCAGTTCTTCTCGGGATTCACTCTCGGTCGGCTCGATCATCAGTGTTCCGGCGACCGGGAACGACATGGTCGGGGCATGGAAGCCGAAGTCGATCAGGCGCTTGGCCACGTCGTCGACGCTGATGCCGCTGCTGTCCTTGATCGGGCGCAGGTCGAGGATGCACTCGTGCGCGACCAGGCCGTTGCTGCCGGTGTAGAGCACCGGGTAATGCTCCTCCAGACGGCGCGAGATGTAGTTGGCGTTGAGAATCGCCAGTTGCGAAGCGCGCTTGAGGCCTTCACCGCCCATCATGCGGATGTACATCCAGGTAATGGGCAGAATGCTGGCGCTGCCGAACGGTGCCGCGCAGACCGCGCCTTCCTTGCGCTCCATGCGGGCATGACCGGGCATGAACGGGGCGAGATGGGATTTCACGCCGATCGGGCCAACGCCCGGGCCGCCACCGCCGTGGGGGATGCAGAAAGTCTTGTGCAGGTTGAGGTGCGATACGTCGCCGCCGAACTTGCCCGGTGCGCACAGGCCAACCATGGCGTTCATGTTTGCGCCATCGATGTAGACCTGGCCACCGTTGTCATGAACGATGCCGCAGATTTCGCGAATGCCTTCTTCGAACACGCCGTGGGTCGACGGGTAGGTGATCATGATCGCCGCAAGCTGGTCGCGATGCTGAACGGCCTTGGCGCGCAGGTCTTCGATGTCGACGTTGCCGCGTGCATCGCAGGCGGTCACCACGACGCGCATACCGGCCATGTTGGCAGTCGCCGGGTTGGTACCGTGCGCCGAGGAAGGGATCAGGCAGATGTCGCGATGTTCGTCGCCACGGCTCTGGTGATAGGCGCGGATAGCCAGCAATCCGGCGTATTCGCCCTGCGAGCCGGCGTTCGGTTGCAGCGAGATCGCGTCGTAACCGGTGGCCGCACAGAGCATGGCCTCCAGCTCATCGGTCAGTTGCTGGTAACCGGCGCTTTGCTCGGCCGGGGCAAACGGGTGCAGGTTGCCGAACTCGGCCCAGGTCACCGGGATCATTTCGCTGGCGGCGTTGAGCTTCATGGTGCACGAGCCCAGCGGAATCATGGTGCGATCCAGCGCCAGGTCCTTGTCGGCCAGCTTGCGCAGGTAGCGCATCAGCTCGGTTTCCGAGTGATAGCGGTTGAACACCGGGTGACTGAGGATCGCTGACTGACGCAACAGCCCGGCCGGCAGGCGCGACTGCACGCTGTCTGCCAGCGCGGCGAAGTCCGGCAGGCTCTGGCCGTCGTTGGCAAAGATTGCCCACAGCGTTTCGACGGCCGACTGCGAGGTGGTCTCGTCCAGTGACAGACCCAGACGCTGGTCATCGATTTCGCGCAGGTTGATGTGCCTGGCGCGTGCGGCGGCATGCAGTGCAGCGGTTCTGTCGCCGGTGTGCAGTGTCAGGCTGTCGAAGAAAAATGCCTGCTCGGCGTTCAGGCCCAGCGTGCTCAGGCCTTCGGCAAGAATCGCGGTCAGCTGGTGAACACGATTGGCGATCTGTGTCAGGCCGCGCGGACCATGGTAGACGGCGTACATGCTGGCGATGTTGGCCAGTAGCACCTGTGCGGTGCAGATGTTGCTGGTGGCCTTTTCGCGACGAATATGCTGTTCGCGGGTCTGCATGGCCAGGCGCAAGGCCTGCTTGCCGTGACGGTCCACCGACACGCCGACCAGACGGCCCGGCATGTCACGCTTGAACGCGTCGCGGGTCGAGAAGTAGGCCGCATGCGGGCCACCGAAGCCCAGTGGCACACCGAAGCGTTGCGCGCTACCGATTGCTACGTCAGCGCCGAATTCGCCTGGCGGGGTCAGCAGGGTGAGGGCCAGCAGGTCGGCAGCCACGGCAAACAGTGCGTTGCCCGCATGGAAGCGCTCGACCAGCTCGCGGTAATCGAACACGTCGCCATTGCTGGCCGGGTATTGCAGCAGCGCGCCGAAGTAATCGCTGACATCGCCCAGCTCGTGCTCATCGGCCACGACCACGGTAATGCCCAACGGCTCGGCGCGAGTACGCAACACATCCAGGGTTTGCGGGTGGCAGTGGCTGGACGCGAAAAACTGCTGGCTGGCCTTGTTTTTGCTCAAGCGTTTGCAAAAGGTCATTGCCTCGGCGGCGGCGGTGGCTTCGTCGAGCAGAGAGGCGTTGGCAATCGGCAGGCCGGTGAGGTCGCTGATCAGTGTCTGGAAATTGAGCAATGACTCCAGGCGGCCCTGGGAAATCTCTGGCTGATAGGGGGTGTAAGCGGTGTACCAGGCCGGGTTTTCCAACAGGTTGCGCAGAATCGGTGCTGGCGTGTGGGTGTTGTAGTAACCCTGGCCGATGTAGGTCTTGAACAGCTGATTCTTGCTGGCGATGGCCTTGATGGACGCCAGTGCATCGGCTTCGCTCTGCCCGGCAGGCAGGTTCAGAACGCTGGTGCCCTTGATGCTTTCCGGGATAACGCTTTCGCTCAGCGCTTCGATGGAATCGAAACCCAGTGTTTGCAGCATGGCCAGCTCGTCAGCCGCGCGCGGGCCAATGTGACGGGCAATGAATTCGTTGGCAGTGGTCAGTTCGATACGGTCAGTCATGGCGTGCTCCTCAGGCTTCGGCGTTGGCTTTGATCAGGCGGTCGTAGGCGTCCTGATCCAGCAGGCCGTGAATGGCGTTGGCGTCTTGTGGAACGAAGCGAAAGAACCAGCCCGCACCGAGGGCATCTTCATTGACCAGCTCCGGCGTGGCATCGAGGGCGGAATTGACCTCGACGACGTCACCGTCCAGCGGCATGTTGATGCTGCTGGCGGCCTTCACCGATTCCACCACCGACACTTCAGCGTGTTGAGTGTAGGCCTGTAATTCCGGGAGCTGCACGAAGACCACATCGCCCAGCGATTCCTGTGCGTAGGGCGTAATGCCGACCGTCACGCTGCCGTCGGTTTCGGCACGCAGCCATTCATGGTCAACGGTGAATCGCAAATCGCTCATACAAACTCCTCGGAGAACAGGGCTCGCGCAGCACGCGAACAATATGAGCCATGACCTAGCAATTTAGCGGCCATGTTTTATTTTCCTTTTTAAATCAATGGTTTGTATGTTCTTTGGCTACGCTTGACGATATCGGGTGTAGCGAAAACGCTACGGTCGTCAGGTATTTGAAAATACCTGACTGATCAAGGCCTTGATGCGTGGGGAATGAGCTGTTTTGGAGCGAAATCGTTACGGTGGAGCGTTTTCGTTACGATCGGGCCGGCATGATTGCACCCGGCTACCATTGGCTATTACCCGGAACCCGTCGCTAGCGCGTCGGCAGTTACCCGACGCGGCTTGCCGGTGAGCACAAAAACGTTTCGAGCTCTTCAAGCGGCAGTGGCTTGCTGATCAGATAGCCCTGAATTTGATCGCAATGGTTTTCGCGCAGGAACGCCAGTTGCTCTGGGGTTTCAACCCCTTCGGCGATCACCTGCAGGTCGAGGCTGTGAGCCAGCTCGATGATGGCTCTGGCGATGGCCGCGTCCTGTGGGTTGCTGGTCACCTCGCGAATGAATGCGATGTCGATTTTCAGCTTGTCGATAGGGAAGCGGCGCAGGTACGCCAGGCTTGAATAGCCGGTGCCGAAGTCGTCGATGGAAATACTCACGCGGTTGGCTCGCAGTGCTCCCAGGGTGGCGATGGTGTGTGCGGTATTTTCCATCAACGAACTTTCTGTCAGCTCGACCTCAAGCCACTGCGGCGCAACATTGTGTTTTTCGAGGGCCTGACGGATGTCGGCAACCAGGCTGCTGCTGGAAATCTGTTGCCCGGAGATGTTGACCGCGACCTGAAACGAGCCCAACCCGGAGCGTTGCCAGCGCGCAATCTGGGCGCAGACGCTGTCGACCACCCAGTTGCCGACTTCACCGATCAGGCCGAGGCTTTCCAGTACGGGGACAAATACGGCAGGCGAAACGCCTGGATGACCAGGGCGTGGCCAGCGCAACAGCGCCTCAAGTCCGCAGATACGGTCGTTGTTCAGGTCCAGCTTGGGTTGGTAGACGATTTCGAAGGCCTGGTTGCGCACCGCTTCGCGCAGCGCGGCCTCAAGGTCCAGACGGGCCGAAACGTCGGCGTTCATCTGCGGCGTATAGAACCGGTAGTTGTCCGGGCCGATCTTTCGAGCGCTGTTCATGGCGGTGTAGGCATGTCTGATCAGCTCGCGCGAGTCTTCGCCGTCCTCCGGGTACAGGGCAATGCCGATGCTGGCGGTCATGACCAGGCTCTGGCCTTCTATGCGGAAGGGCGCTCGCAATGCGTTGCGGATGCGTTCGAGCGTTTGCCGGGTATCCGCCTGGCCGGGACGAAGCATCAGAATCAGGGCGAACTGATCGCCGTCCACGCGGCCGAGGGTGTCGCTGGCATTCAGGCAGTTCGACAGTCGGCGGCTGACTTCCAGCAGCACCTCATCGCCCAGCACATGCCCCCAGGTTTCGTTGATGTTCTTGAAACCGTCGATATTGACCGTCAATGCCGCCAGCTTCCAGCGACTGATGGCCGCCTGGGTCATGCCCATTTGCAGGCTGGTAAAAAACAGATCCCGGTTGGGCAGGCCGGTCAGCGTGTCGTAGTGGGCCATGGTCAGCAGGCGCTGGTCGCTTTCCTTGCGCCGGGTGATGTCGCGCACGATGCCGACGATGACCCAGTCCTCGCCGGTTCGGTAGGCCTGGCGATGGATTTCGACCTCGACATCCCGGCCGCTCTTGTCGCGAATCTGGGTTTCCAGCGGTTCGCTGGGGCCTTTGCCGGCGATGATCTGGTCATACACGACCTCAAGCTGCTCCATGGACGTCTCGCCCAGTTCCGCAGGTGTCTTGTGCGACAGCTCCTCGGCGGTGTAGCCCAGCAACTGGCAGGCCCGGCGGTTGAATTCGATCAGGCTCATGGTGTTGCGGTTGATCAGGAAGATCGCGTCTTCGGAGGCGTCCATTACCGTGCGAAAACGCTCGAGATCGATGGTGCGCTGCTGCAACTGATCTTCGAGGATCAGGCTGTGGCTCTTCAGGTAGTCGCCGAACGCCTTGAGACGCAGCAGGTTACGCACGCGCAGCCACAGTTCGGCGCTGTCCACAGGCTTGTTGAGGTATTCCTCGGCCCCCGCTTCCAGCCCTGAAAGACGGGAACTCTGGTCGTCGAGTGCCGAGAGCATGATGATCGGTATATTGGCGGTGCCCTTTTCGGCCTTGAGCTGGCTGGCGACTTCATAGCCGTCCATGCCCGGCATCATGATGTCCAGCAGAATCAGGTCGGGTGCCTGTCGTTTGATCATGGCCAGCGCCAGCTCGCCTGATTCCGCCGTCAGTGTCCGGTAACCCTGGTTCTGCAAGAGAACCTCCAGCAGGTCCCGGACATGGACGTCGTCATCGATAATCAGGATGGTCGCGGCGCTCTGGGTCATATCGAATGCTCAGGTAATGGGCTGTTGAGGCAGATTTTTTTCCAGCAGGGTGTCGATGACCCGGTACAGCTCCTTGTAGCGCAACGGCTTGATGACATAAGCGTTGCAGCCCGCCAGGCGGATCTTCTCCTTGTCTTCCTTCATGGCCATCGCGGTCAGTGCGACCACCGGGATCGCGGCGGTGCCGGCGTCTTTCTTCAACAGCGCTGTGGCGGTCAGGCCGTCCATTTCCGGCAGATGGATGTCCATCAGGATCAGGTCGGGCTGACGCTCGCGAGCCAGTTTCAGGCCGGTTTCGGCATCGACGGCCGACAGCACAGTGTGCCCGGCGCTGGTCAGCAATAGTTCTGCCAGACGCATGTTCGCCGCATTGTCTTCAATGATCAGGATCTGGGCCATCGCGCCTCCGCTGATTCAGGTGAGCGGATGGGCAGCCAGACCACGAAGCGTGCGCCGAGGTCCTTCACGCTGGCGACCGCGACGCAGCCGCCGTGAAGTTCGGTCAGTTGCTTGACCATCGCAAGACCCAGTCCGGTGCCTTCGAATTTGCGTGCCAGGCCGCTGTCGATCTGGCTGAACGCCTTGAACAGCTTGTTCATGTCGCTTTGGGCGATGCCGATTCCGGTGTCGCTGACACTCAGTTCCAGAAACTGCTCACAGTCACCGGATGGAAGCGCAAACCCGTAGGTCGGCCAGTCACCGTCGATAAGACCTGCCTGGGAAGCCGGCACCAGACGCACCGCCAGCGTCACCCAGCCACCGGGCTCGCTGAATTTCACGGCGTTGGCCAGCAGGTTGTAGACGATCTGCTTGGTCTTGCGTCGATCGAGCTCAAGCTCACCGAATTCGGCCTCTGTTTCCAGTTTCAGCTGAATGTGTTGCAGGGCGGCTTGCTCACGCACGATCAGCAGGCTGTTGCTCAGCAGTTCGTCCAGATCGACCGACTCGAGCTCCAGCGTCATCATGCCGGCCTCGACCTTGGACAGGTCGAGGATGTCATTGATCAGCGACAGCAGGTGCTGGCCGCTGTTGAAGATATCGCCTATGTAGCGTCGCTGGGCATCGGTCATGTCGCCGACCATGCCGTCCCTGAGTGCCTCGGAGAAACCGATCACGGCGTTGAGCGGGGTGCGCAACTCGTGCGACATGGTGGCAAGAAACTCGGACTTCATGTGGCTGGCGTGTTCCAGCTCGATATTCTTTTCTTCCAGCGTTCGCTCGAAACGCTTGCGCTCGGTCACGTCGCGGGCCGCGGCGAAGACACCCTTTAGCTTGCGGTCACGGTCATGAAAGGTCGCGGCGTTGTAGGACACCACGGTTTCAGTGCCGTCGTAGGCGCGCACGGTGAGTTCGTAGTCACTGACCTTGTGCTCGCTGAGCACGCGCTTGATGGCGGCATCGGCACTCGCCGGGTCGGTGAAGAAGTTCTTGCAGGGCGCGCCGATCAATTCGTCGCGGGTGCGCCCGGTCAGCGCCATCATCTGCTTGTTGACGTCGGAAATGATGCCTTGCGGGTCGGTCATCATCAGCGCATCGATGTTCGATTCGATCAGCGAACGGGTATAGAACTGTTGGTCCCGCAAGCGCTGATCGAGCAAGGCCTGAGCTTCTTCCTCCTGCTTGCGCGCGGTGTTGTCGGTGCCGATCAGCAGATAACCGATGATGGTTTCGGCGCTGTCGCGCAGTGACGTGACCGAGACCATGGCCGACAGGCGGCTGCCATCCTTGCGGATGTAGGTCAGTTCGTAGATGTCTTCGATGCCGCGCGAAGCCTTGAATACCAGGGCTTCGAAACCCGGCGTGATGGGCGTGTTGAGTTCATGGCTGAGGGCCGCCGCGCGGATGATGAGCTCGGCGGGGTCGGAGATGTCCGCAGGTGTGATCTTGTCGACCACGTCTTCGGAGTGATAGCCGAGCATCCGTTCGGCGCCGACATTGAATATCTGGATAACGCCGTGCTCATCGGTTGCGATGCTGGAGAAGTAGGCGCTGTTGAAAATTGCGTCCTGCAGCGCGCCGGTCTTGAGAAGGATTTTCTGACGGCGAGATTCGACGATTTTTTCAGCGCGAGACTGAGCGTCGACAAGCGGGCGGTCCACTGGCGAGGTTGGCATATGACTTCCCGGTACTACCTGACCTTTTTGCCATTACGGCCGTAATCACACTACGGACATCCATTCAAATGGATGATAAGAGGTTCATGGACGATACCAGATCGTTATCGGCAAACTAGTTATTAAATGAATCCTTTCGGAATATATTTTCGATGAGCGACTTCAATCGACTAACGCTTGCCAGGAATTCCATATTTTCGCAGGCGATGAGCGATGGCGGTGTGCGAAGTATGCAGGCGATTGGCCAGTTGGCGGGTGGAAGGGTAGTCCGCGTAAAGCTTTTCCAGCAGATTCCGCTCGAAGGCTTCGACGGCATTTTCGAGGCTGTCGATCGGGCTGTCGTTCTGACGCGCCACTGCAGTGCCGGCGATATCCAGGTCGCCTATATCCACTTGAGTGTGTTCGCAGATGGCAGCTGCGCGAAAAATCACATTCTGTAATTGCCGCACATTGCCTGGCCAGCGGTTGCCGAGCAGTGCAGGGTAGGTGCCGGGTGCAAGCCTGCAGACCGGGCGCTGAATCTGTGCGCATGCCTGCTCCATGAAGTATCGGGCCAGCAGCAGAATGTCCTGACCGCGCTCGCGCAACGGTGGAACCTCAAGATTGAGGACATTAAGGCGGTAGAACAGGTCTTCACGGAAGGTGCCTTCGCTGACCATCTTTTCCAGATCGCGGTGGGTGGCGCTGAGAATGCGCACATTGACCCGTACTTCGCGATCGCCACCGACGCGCCGGAAGCTGCCATCGTTGAGAAAACGCAGCAGTTTGGCCTGCAGATAGGGTGACATTTCGCCGATTTCATCGAGAAATACGCTGCCTTGGTTGGCCAGCTCCATCAATCCCGGTTTGCCGCCACGCTGTGCCCCGGTAAACGCTCCCGGGGCATAGCCGAACAGTTCGCTTTCGGCGAGGTTCTCCGGCAAAGCCGCGCAGTTGAGGGCCAGAAACGGTTCGCCGTGGCGCGCGCTGCTGGCGTGACAGGCGCGGGCGACCAACTCTTTGCCGGTGCCGGTTTCGCCCTGAATCAGCAGCGGTGCGTCCAGCGCCGCCACCCGTTGCGCGCGTGCCTTGAGAGTGCGGATGGCGGCCGAGTCGCCGAGCAGAGCGTCGAAACCTTCGGCGTGATCATGGTGCAATGCCGACAGGCGTTCGCCGATTCGGCTGGGCAGGTACAGGGTAATCAGCGCGCCGGCCTCGGTGATCGGCGTGGCATCTAGCAGCAGTGCTTCACCATTGAGGGTGATCTCGCGCAGCGGCAGGCGAAAGCCGTTTTCCAGCAACGCGACGTGCAGACTGGGGTCGCTGAACAGCTCACCGATCGATTCGCCCGCCGGCTCCCGGCCAATGAGCGCGATGAGTGCCGGGTTGGCCAGCAGCACATGCCCGGCGCTGTCCAGTGCCAGCACCGGATCGGTCATGGCGGCGAGCAACGCGTCCAGCTGCAAGTGGCGACGCTGACCCGGAAGGATGTCGACCACGGTGATCGCTTCCACACCACGGACCCGAAACAGCGCGTCCTTGAGCTCTTCGAGCATTTGATGGCTGAGCGTCGGCGCATCGATGTACACGTTGGGCGGTACCATCTCCACCGCGTCCAGATTCAGATTGCGTCCACCCAGAATCGCCAGCACTTCCTGGGTGATACCGACGCGGTCGATGAAGCTGACATGGATGCGCATGAGGCGTTGACGGTTCGCGAATGAGAAGGCGGCAAGTATGCCTTGTGGCGGCAGGTTTGGTGAAATCCGCTGGTGTCCTTGCAGACACCTGTCACTCTTCACGCTCCTGCAGGCACCTATCGTTCCTCACGCTCCAGCGTGGGAGTGCCCTTCGTGACGCTCTGCGTTATGGATTTATGCCATGCCGCCTATTCAGGAGAGGACGCAGAGCGTCCAGAACGGCATACCCACGCGGAGCATGGGCACGATGGTGTTTTCCGATGCCTGATTCCTCCCGCTACTGCCCGCTGGTGTCCTTGCGCACACCTATCGGTCCTCACGCTCCAGCGTGGGAATGCCCTTCGTGACGCTCCGCGTCATGGATTTATGCCATGTCGCCTATTCAGGCGAGGACGCAGAGCGTCCAGAACGGCATACCCACGCGGAGCATGGGCACGATGGTGTTTTCCGACGCCTCATTCCGCCCGCTACTGTGCGCTGGTGTTTTTGCGCACGCCTATCGTTCCTCACGCTCCAGCGTGGGAATGCCCTTCGTGACGCTCCGCGTCATGGATTTATGCCATGTCGCCTATTCAGGCGAGGACGCAGAGCGTCCAGAACGGCATACCCACGCGGAGCATGGGCACGATGGTGTTTTCCGATGCCTGATTCCTCCCGCTACTGCCCGCTGGTGTCCTTGCGCACGCCTATCGTTCCTCACGCTCCAGCGCGGGAACACCCTTCGTGACGCTCTGCGTCATGGATTTATGCCATGCCGCCTATTCAGGCGAGGACGCAGAGCGTCCAGAACGGCATACCCACGCGGAGCATGGGCACGATGGTGTTTTCCGATGCCTCATTCCTTCCGCTACTGCGCGCTGGTGTTTTTGCGCACGCCTATCGTTCCTCACGCTCCAGCGTGGGAATGCCCTTCGTGACGCTCCGCGTCATGGATTTATGCCATGTCGCCTATTCAGGCGAGGACGCAGAGCGTCCAGAACGGCATACCTACGCGGAGCATGGGCACGATGGTGTTTTCCGATGCCTGATTCCTCCAGCTACTGCCCGCTGGTGTTCTCCAGGCCTCGGCTGCGCTGGCTTACTCCAGATGCTCCGGTTTAACCGGGTCGCCTGACTTGGCGTGGAGTTTGTCGCGAATGTCCGCGAACATTCGGTCATAGTCCTTGTGCTCAGCGATGGGCAGTGCGGCCGAGTTGGGCAAGCCGTGCCTTATCGCGATGCGACTCGCGTCATGGGCGAAGTTGAAGGCAAGGTCACGGGGCAACTGGAATTGCTCCTCGAACGGCTTGCCGTTGATTTCGCCCTGCATGGTGAAGTGCATGGACGTGCCTTGCTTGGGATCTTCCTCCACGTTGTAGCGCAAGTGGATGTCATAGCTGATATCCGACGGTTGAAGCGCCACGTGGGTGAGGTGCAGATGGCCTGGCTCGTACATGAAGTGACTCCATCAAGGGGTGAGTGTGCTCAGTCTGACACTGACCGAGACAGGACGGTTCAGCCTTGCGCAGGGTGCCACGCGCATCATGCCTGCGCTCAACGCTCTATCTTGTCCGGCTCCGGCCTCGACCAGATCCATAGATTGCCCAGCGCCATCCCCGTGAGTGCCAGGTACAGCCACCAGGCATGGCCGATCAGGCTCAGCATCACCACGGCACAGACAAGCATGCTGATGGTAGCGCTGATCTTGGCCTTGCGCGCGACCAGTCGGCCGTTACGCCAGTTGTACAGTATCGGTCCGAACACCCGGTGATTTTCCAGCCAGGCGTTCAGTCGCGGCGAACTGCGTGTTGCCGCCCAGGCGGCCAGCAGAATGAACTCGGTGGTTGGCAGGCCGGGAACGAAGATCGCAACGATGCCTATGCCCAGCGCGGTGTAGGCGAGGATGCCGTATAAAAGGCGTGAAAGTCTTGAGCCGGGTGGTTTGTACGTCATGGTCTCTACAGGCAGGTTCGGGGAGCCCGGCCAGCTTAACAGCACCGGGCGCTTTTTCATGCCTGTGCCATGTCTGCAACGGGAGCATCGGCGTAGGCGTACTGCAGCAACACGTTGAAACGCTCGAATGCGGCGATGGCGCCGCGATCGAGTTCTGCTTCCTGTTCGGCAGTCAGTGGCAGTTCATCAAGCGTTCGGACAAAGGCTTTCCAGCCTGCAGCCCGGCCTCCGGCAGGCTCGCCCAGGTGCCGCGCGCCGAAGCTGTCGCTCAGGTTCAGGGCCTGGGCACGTTTGATCAGGAATGCTGCACCGAGCTTGGAGCCCTCGGAGACGAACAGCCAGCCGAGCGCTTCAGCGCTGCTCGGCTTTTGTACCGCGCCCGCCACCGGCAGGGGAAGGTCCATGTTCAGGTCGGCAAGGTCTGCTCTGGCCTGTTCGGCCCGGCAGCGTGCCGGCAGGTCACTGATGATCGTTTGAAGCGTGGGGTCGCTGTACAGGGGTTGCAGCTCTTTCTGGAACAGGTACTGGGCAACCACGAAGCGCGAATAGCTGGCCAGGGTGTCAAACGGCGCATGTGCCTTGACCGCCTTGTCGAGCTGTTCATGCGGTGCGTGGGTGATCTGGCTCAGGCGTTGCGAACGCAGGGTCGGTCGGTTCTGATCAAGGGGCATCGTAGTCTTCCTTGCTGAAAAAGGGCTTGTTGAATAGACGAACAGTCAGGCCCGAAAGCGTAAAAAAAGCCTGCCGCTCGATCATCCAGCGGCGGCCTTCAGAGACGTTCGGGCTCAGATGTCCCACACCACGTTGACGCTGAAATTGCGTCCCGGCTGGGTCAGGCGATCGAGGTTGGCGGGTGCGGTTACGCCGGCTTCTCCCACGCCGTCGTAGCCGCGCACATCGTCCCAGCGCCAGTATTTTTTATCGGTCAGGTTGTACAGGCCTGCGTTGACGGTCACGTCATCACTGACCTTGTAGTAGCCGGTCAGGTCCAGAATGCCGAAGCCCGGTGTCCTGAACTGGCTGGAGGTGCCATCCGGCGTGTGGAAGTTGCTGTCATCCACGCGGTTCTTGCGCTTGACCAGGGTCCAGCTCAACAGACCTCCGTAGTGATCGCGGTCATAACCGAGCCCCATGACACCGGTCAGCGGGTTGACGCTGTTGAGCGGCTCGCCCGTGTCGTCGTTGCGGCCGTGCAGATAGGCGACGGAGGCCTGGCTGTAGAGGCCGTTCGGCGCACCCAGGCTGTCGAGGTTCAGACGGCCTTTGAGTTCGGCGCCTTTGAGGGTGGCGTGGCGTATGTTGTTGGACTGGAACGTGAGTTCGCTGTAGCCGGGTGTGATGGCGTCCTCGTTGATGAAGTCGCGGTACTTGTTGTAGAACACCGCGATGTCGAACGAGCCGGATTCGAAGCGACCGCGCAGCCCGGTTTCGTAACTTTTGCTCGTTTCGGGCTTCAGGTTCGGATTGGGCTCGACCACGTACCCGGCCGTCGGGTTTTCGAAGCGTCCGTAAAGTGACTTGGCCGAAGGCGTGCGGAAGCCCTCGGCATACTGGCCGTACCACGTGTAGGCATCGCTGAGTGCGTAAGTCACGCCCAGCTTGGGCGACAGGCGATGCCAGGTTCGCGTTTCATCGTTCGCCTGGTCTGGGTCGGTCAGGCTGACCGACCTGAGGAATTGCGAGGTGAATGTCGGATCAAGCCGGGTGTGGTCGTAACGCACGCCAGGCAGGAAGGTCCAGTCATTCCAGCTGATCTGATCCTGCGCGAACAGCGCGTAGCTGGTGATGGTCGGGTCGGGGAAATCACTCGTTGCGGCCAGCCGGTCGCTCGGGCTGTCTGCACCGACAGCGCGGCAGGAGCCGAAGACTCGCGCACAAGTGCCGCTGCCGCTGCGCAATCCGGTCACTTTCTGGCGCTTGATCGTTGTCCCGTAGGTCAGCACGTGGTCGGTGCTGGCAACGGAGAATGCCTTGTCCAGCTGGGCATCGAACACCCACTGCTTTTCCTGATACTGCGTGTTGCGTTCACGAATGACATCGCGGGAGAACGGAAAGTAACGCTCCCGGGTGCTCTGATCGGTTTTCGCGATCTGGTAGTTCAGGCTCCACCTGACGTTGTCGACCAGCAGGCTGTCGAGTGCAAAGCTGTTTTCGATCCCAAAGCGCTCGCGGGTGATGGTGTCGTTACCTTCGCGCGCCTGATACATCCCCAGACCGCTGCCGTTGGCGAATGGCCCGCCGACTGCGCTTTTCAGATTGCTGTCGCGGTCGTCCTTGTACTTTTCATAGGCCAGCGCCAGACGCGAACCGTCGCCGTAATTCCAGCCCAGTTTGCCCAGCACATTGGTACTGCGCGCATCCTCAGGGTTGGCTTGCGTGCGGCTCAATCCGCTACCGCCGGTGCTGCCATAGGATTCGGTTTCATGGCCATTGCGCTGGCTGAGGTGCAGCAAGCCGTCGAACTCGCCCTGACGGCCTGCGACGGTGGCCGAGTTGAGCCAGCTTTGGTCTGCCGAGCTGTAGCCGGTTTTCAACCGTGCGCCGACATCCTTGCCGGGCTTGATGATGTCGTCCGGGTCCAGTGTGTAGTAGCTGACCACACCACCAATGGCGCTGCTGCCGTAGAGGGCCGAAGCGGGACCGCGGAGGATTTCCACGCGCTTGACGATCTCCGGGTCGACATAGTTGCGGTGAGTCTGTGCATAGGGACCGGTGAAAAAGCTGTCGGGCACCTCGACGCCGTCGACCTGGGTCAGGATCCGGTTGCCGTCGATGCCGCGAATGTTATAGCCGGTCGTGCCCGCACGCTGGCCTGCGCCACCCACCGAAACCCCAGGCTCGTAACGCACCAGGTCGCGGAGCGTGTTGACGTTGTCGCGGTCCAGTTCCTCACGGGGATGTACGCTGACAGTGCTCGGCACCGTGGCGACATCCTGGGCCTGGCGTGTGGCGCTGACAGTGATCTGATCCAGCGCCATGACGCCAGCGGTGGGGGCGCGTTTTTCCAGCACGACGCTGTTGTTGCCCAGATTGCGGTAGCTCAGCAAGCTTCCGGAAAGCATGCTGTCCAGCGCCTGGGCAGCGCTCAGTTCCCCGCTGGCCCCAGGGGAGATGACGTTTTGGGCCAGGCCCGCCGACATGCCTACCTGCCAGCCGGTCACGCGGCTGAACTCGTTCAGCGCCGATACCAGGGGTTGCTGACTGATCGAGAAGGGGTAGGTGGCCGCCGGGCGGGTCGCATGAGTACTTTCACTGGCAGCACTGGCGTTTGTCAGCTGCAGACTGGCGCCCAGTACCGCAATCGTCAGCAGAGAAAGCGTAAGCCTTGCGCGTTGTCGGGCGACAGGCGTGAACGTGGATGACATCGGTAGCGCTCCCTGGGGTGTTGCTCGTCATAGTGTTTACAAGCTGTTTCACAATGAGAATCAGTTGCATTGGCTATGACTAGACGAACGGCCAGTCGCTATCGAGTAAAAAAACTTTTCTTCAGTTGAGAATCACCAGCGCGGGCATTTCGTGAATGCTTGCCGACGTGATCTGCGCCAGCGAACGCACCACGTCGAGCGGGTTGTCCAGGCGGTAGTTGCCGGTTACGGCAACACGGTCCAGTTGCGCATTGGTGCTGACGATCCAGCCTGGATAGTAACGGCGCAGCTCAGCCAGTACGTCGCCCAGCGGGGAGTTGTCGAAGATCAGTCGGCCCTGCACCCAGGCCAGGTCCCGGGCCGGGTCAAGCTTTTCACGCTGCCCAAACCCGTCAGGCCCCACGCGAACGCTGTCTCCAGCGCCCAGACTGAGGCTGGAGTCGCCATGGCTGGCGTGCACGTCGACAGCGCCGCGTTGCACGTGTACCTGCGCGACGCCGTTCAGGTAGCGCACCGAAAACGCGGTGCTGTTGGCGCTCATGCGCACCGGGCCTGCTTCGATTTCCAAGGGCAGCCCGGGCCTGGGCGTGACATCGAAGAAGGCTTCACCCTGGTACAAGCGGGCAGAGCGCTGTTTTTCTCCGACCTGACTGGAGAAAGCCGAATCAGTATTGAGCAGCACCTTCGAGCCGTCCGCCAGTTCCAGGCGCTGGCGTTCACCGACGACCGTCAGATGATCGGCCTGCAGGCGCAAGGGCAGATTGCTGAAGCTGAACAACCCCAACAGCAGCACCGCAGCAGTGGCCAGAGGTTTCCAGTGGGAACGGGCACGCTGCCATGCCGAGCGCTTGCGCGGTGGTGCGATATTTTCGGCTGCGCACCGAACCGGCTGCGAGCTCCAGAGCGTCCGGGCCTTCTCGAATGCGCGAGCGTGGTCGGGATCGGCATTCAGCCATTCCTGAAAACGCGCCTGATGCGCATCGTCTGCGCCTTCCAGCTCGATCAGCCAGGTCAGGGCCTGATCCATTGCAGCGTTGCTCAACACGTCCTGCGCGATCGCGTGCGGACGTTCTGTTTTCGGGGCCACGGTGTTCCTCGGCAATCCTGAAACTGTATCGATATGAGTGTGGCAGCGTGCGGCAGGGTTCAGGGCGGGTCAAGCCTGGAAAGGACGCCTATGCAGATCGCCATGATCAGTTTCAATTCTTTTTGTACGGTACTGGCAGAGACCTGCAACTGCTCGGCAATTTCCAGATAGCTGCGGCCATCGAGGCGGCTGAGGGTAAAGATTTTCTGCTGGCGCGGGCTCAGCGTGCTCAGACTGGCGCTCAGGTTCTCCAGCAGGCGCTTGGCGTGTGCAGCATCTTCGGGCGAGCCCAGCTGGGCCACGACATTTTCGAGCCGTGCAGGCGACACGTCTTCGAGCATGGTGCGGCCGTGGATGCGCCGCGCACGCAAATGATCCAGCGCCAGGTTGCGAGCGGTCTGGAAAACGAAGGGTTCAAGATGAGCGACCGGGTGTTCGGTCAATGCACGGCTGACGCGCAGCCAGGTTTCCTGAAGCAGGTCTTCAGCAGCGCTTTGATTGCCAACCATGCGTTGCAGAGTACGTAACAGGACCGGGCGCTGGGCCAGAAACACGTTGTTGAAGTCTGAGTGCGACACGAAGGAGCCCGACCGGAGATTCGAGCAAATGATAATGCTTCTCATCTTCTGGGCGGGTCAAGCCTGGATCTGTAAATATTTGTCCGCCAGAGGCGCGCTCAAGACCGCGCGAGGACGCCCGAAGCCGCATGCCCACGCAGTGCATGGGCATGAGAGCAGGCGCTTGTCTGGACGTCTGTCCTTTACTGCGCGTTATGCAGTGCCAGGCAGTTGTCGAGCATGCGATTGGAAAACGCCCATTCGTTGTCGTACCACGACAGTACCTTGAGCAGCTTGCCGCTGACCTTGGTGTGGTTGGCGTCGAAGATCGACGACAGCGGGTTGTGGTTGAAGTCGTGGGAGACCAGCGGCAATGAGTTGTAACCGAGCACTTTGGAGTGCTGACTGGCTTCTTTCATCAGCGCGTTGACTTCATCGGCGGTGGTTTCGCGCTTCAGGGTCACGGTCAGGTCGACCAGCGAAACGTTGATGACCGGTACGCGCACAGCCATGCCGGTGAGTTTGCCTGCCAGCTCCGGCAGTACCAGACCTACCGCTTCGGCAGCGCCGGTCTTGCTCGGGATCATCGACTGCGTGGCCGAGCGGGCGCGGTACGGATCGGTGTGATAGACATCGATCAGGTTCTGGTCGTTGGTGTAGGCATGAATGGTGGTCATCAGACCGTTTTCGATACCCAGCTCGCGATGCAGCACTTGAGCGACCGGTGCCAGGCAGTTGGTGGTGCACGAGGCGCTGGAGATGATCTGGTGCGACTGGCGCAGCGTGTCGTGGTTGACACCATAGACGATGGTGGCATCGGCTCCGCTGGCTGGCGCGGAGATAATCACCTTGCGGGCGCCGGCGGTGAGGTGCGCGGCGGCCTTGTCACGGCTGGTGAACAGACCGGTGCATTCGAACACCACGTCGATGTCCTGCGCTTTCCAAGGCAGCTCGGCCGGATTGCGAATGGCACTGACCGAAATACGGTCACCATTGACGGTCAGGCTGTCCTTGTCGCACTCGACCGTGCCGCTGAAAGGGCCGTGTACGGTGTCGAAGCGCAGCAGGTGTGCGTTCATTTCGCTGTCGCCAAGATCGTTGATGGCGACGACCTGCAGGTCCTGACGGTAGCCTTGGGTATACAGTGCGCGTAGGACGTTGCGGCCGATTCGGCCAAAACCGTTGATTGCGATACGAAGAGTCATACAGCCGTCCTTCTGAATTTGTTGTTGGAATTACAAGATTATTCTCATAGAAATAGAAAACAAGCCTTTTTAGTGGCAATATTTTGTTTTATCTACAACTACAAGCCTGAAAGGCCCTCCCAGTTGATCGAGATCAGGGTTTTGCTCCCTGACAGTCACTGCTCGAAAACCGGAGCCGTCTTTACGGGTGACCTTAGACGTTAGCCTGGAGTTCATCACATGCATCCCCGCGTCCTTGAAGTAACCGAGCGTCTCATCGCCCGCAGTCGCGATACCCGTCAGCGCTACCTTCAATTGATTCGCGGCGCAGCGAGCGATGGCCCGATGCGCGGCAAGCTCCAATGCGCCAACTTTGCCCATGGCGTCGCCGCCTGCGGACCGGAAGACAAGCAAAGCCTGCGTCTGATGAACGCCGCCAACGTGGCCATCGTCTCTTCCTACAACGAGATGCTCTCGGCGCATCAGCCCTACGAACACTTTCCAGCCCAGATCAAACAGGCTTTACGTGACATTGGTTCGGTCGGTCAGTTTGCCGGCGGTGTGCCGGCCATGTGCGATGGCGTGACCCAGGGTGAGCCGGGCATGGAGCTGGCCATTGCCAGCCGTGAAGTGATTGCCATGTCCACGGCGATTGCCTTGTCACACAATATGTTCGACGCCGCCATGATGCTGGGCATCTGCGACAAGATCGTCCCCGGCCTGATGATGGGCGCCTTGCGGTTCGGTCATCTGCCGACCATTTTCGTGCCCGGCGGGCCGATGGTTTCAGGCCTCTCCAACAAGGAAAAAGCCGACGTACGGCAGCGTTATGCGGAAGGCAAGGCCACCCGCGAAGAGTTGCTCGACTCGGAAATGAAGTCGTATCACGGTCCGGGAACCTGCACCTTCTACGGCACCGCCAACACCAACCAGCTGGTGATGGAAGTGATGGGCATGCACCTTCCCGGTGCCTCGTTCGTCAATCCCTATACGCCCTTGCGTGATGCGCTGACGGCCGAGGCGGCCCGCCAGGTGACGCGTATGACCAAGCAAAGTGGCAGCTTCATGCCGATCGGCGAGATCGTCGACGAGCGCTCGCTGGTCAATTCCATCGTTGCGCTGCACGCGACTGGCGGCTCGACCAACCACACGCTGCACATGCCGGCCATTGCCCAGGCCGCCGGCATTCAGCTGACCTGGCAGGACATGGCCGATCTGTCGGAAGTGGTACCGACCCTCAGTCACGTCTACCCCAACGGCAAGGCCGATATCAACCACTTCCAGGCTGCAGGCGGCATGTCGTTCCTGATTCGCGAGCTGCTGGCTGCCGGCCTGCTGCACGAAAACGTCAACACCGTGGCCGGTTACGGCCTGAGCCGTTACACCAAAGAGCCGTTCCTGGAAGACGGCAAACTGGTCTGGCGTGAAGGGCCGCTCGAAAGCCTCGATGAAAATATCCTGCGGCCGGTTGCCCGTCCATTCTCGCCGGAAGGTGGCCTGCGGGTCATGGAAGGCAACCTGGGGCGCGGCGTGATGAAAGTGTCCGCCGTGGCTCCGGAACATCAGATCGTCGAAGCGCCGGCCAAGGTGTTCCAGGATCAGAAGGAACTGGCCGATGCGTTCAAGGCGGGTGAGCTGGAGTGCGATTTCGTCGCTGTGATGCGCTTTCAGGGCCCGCGCTGCAATGGCATGCCCGAGCTGCACAAGATGACGCCGTTTCTGGGGGTCCTTCAGGATCGCGGGTTCAAGGTTGCGCTGGTCACCGATGGACGCATGTCAGGCGCCTCGGGCAAGATCCCGGCGGCGATTCATGTCTGCCCGGAAGCGTTCGATGGTGGCCCATTGGCTCTCGTGCGTGATGGCGATGTGATTCGTGTGGATGGTGTAAAAGGCACGTTACAAGTTCTGGTCGAAGCGTCAGAATTGGCCGCCAGAGAACCGGCCATCAACCAGATCGACAACAGTGTCGGCTGCGGTCGCGAGCTTTTTGGATTCATGCGCATGGCCTTCAGCTCCGCAGAGCAAGGCGCCAGCGCCTTTACCTCTAGTCTGGAGACGCTTAAGTGAAGTTGGCCCTGGTCGGTGATATAGGCGGTACCAATGCACGTTTTGCCATTTGGGAAAACAGCACGCTGCATTCTGTCCGGGTATTCCCGACCATTGACTACGCGGGTCCGGAGAAGGCCATCGAAGTCTATCTGCAGGACCTGGAGCTGCAGCGCGGCGATATCGGTCATGTATGCCTGGCGGTCGCCGGACCGGTCGACGGTGATTTTTTTCAGTTCACCAACAGCCACTGGCAATTGAGCCGCGAGGCGTTCTGCGCCGACCTGCAGGTCGATGAACTGCTGTTGATCAACGACTTCACCGCCATGGCGCTGGGCATGACCCGGCTGAAGGACGATGAATACCTGACGGTCTGCCACGGTGTCGGCAAGCCTGACCGGCCGCGCGTGGTGGTGGGGCCGGGGACCGGGCTGGGCGTCGGTACGCTGATCAAACTCAAAGGCAGTCGCTGGATGGCGTTGCCGGGCGAGGGTGGGCATGCCGATCTGCCCATCGGCACCGCACGTGAGGCGCTGCTGTGGACACGGCTGATGGCCGAACACGAGCATGTCAGCGCCGAGGTCGTGCTCAGCGGTGCCGGCTTGTTGTTGCTGTATCAGGTCAGTTGCGCGCTGGACGATATCGAGCCGGTGCTCAAATCGCCTGCGGCGATCACCACCGCCGCGCTCTCGGGCGACCCGGTAGCCGCGGCAGTGCTGGAGCAATTCTGCGTGTTTCTCGGCAGAGTGGTCGGCAACCATGTGCTGGCCCTGGGCAGCCTCGGCGGGGTTTATATCGTCGGTGGCGTGGTGCCTCGTTTTACTGAGTTCTTCATCAACAGCGGGTTCAAGCGCGCCATGGCCGAGAAGGGCGTCATGAGCGACTATTTCAAAGGTCTGCCGGTGTGGCTGGTAACGGCCGAATACCCTGGCCTCATGGGGTCGGGCGTGGCCCTGCAACAGGCGTTTGGTGCGCAGATCTGAGCGATATGGCATAACAACAAGAATTCACAGCCAGACAAGGACGCTTCAACTTGAGCCCAGTCAGTAAATCGATCCTGTTGGTGGATGACGATCAGGAAATTCGCGAGTTGCTGGACACCTACCTGAGCCGCGCCGGTTTCCAGGTGCGCACGGTGGGTGATGGCGCGGATTTCCGCCGGGCGTTCAATGACCAGCCAAGCGACCTGCTGATCCTTGACGTCATGCTGCCCGATGAAGACGGTTTCAGTCTGTGTCGCTGGATCCGCCAGCATCCGCGCCAGCCGCATGTGCCGATCATCATGTTGACTGCCAGTTCTGACGAGGCCGACCGGGTCATCGGCCTGGAGCTGGGAGCCGATGATTATCTGGGCAAGCCGTTCAGTCCGCGCGAGCTTCAGGCGCGCATCAAGGCGCTGTTGCGACGTGCCCAGTTCGGTCAGGAGCGTCCGGGTGGCGATGTGATCCTGTTTGATGAGTGGCGACTGGACATGGTCAGCCACCGGCTGTTTCACAATGACGGCGAAGAGGTGATTCTGTCCGGCGCCGACTTCGCACTGCTCAAACTGTTTCTCGACAACCCCCAGCAGATTCTCGACCGCGACACCATCGGCAACGCCACGCGTGGGCGAGAGCTGATGCCGCTGGAGCGGATCGTCGACATGGCGGTCAGCCGCCTGCGTCAGCGTCTGCGCGACACCGGCAAGTCGCCGCGTCTGATCCGTACCATTCGTGGCAGTGGTTACCTGTTGGCCGCGAACGTCAACTCGCAAGCGGGCAACGGCTATTAAACCGACAGCGGCAGGCGCGAAGAGAACCGGCCTGCCGCTGCCGCGCTCGTTGCTGGGCCGCATGTTGCTGCTGACCTTGCTGGCGGTTCTCCTGGCTCAGGCGCTGTCCAGTGTGATCTGGCTGTCACAGCTACGTGCCACGCAGATGGAGGGCCTGGTGACCAGTGCGCGCAGCCTGGCGTACTCGATGGCGGCCAGTGTCAGCTACTTTCGCTCATTGCCGCTGGCTTACCGGCCTATGGTGCTCGACCAGTTGCGCAGTATGGGCGGCACACGCTTCGTGGTGTCACTCAACGATCATCCGTTGGACATGCAGATCATGCAGCCCACTCCTCGCAAGCAGGCGGTGCTGGACGTGGTGGGCGAAGTGCTGCGCCAGCGTCTGGGCAATGGTCCGGACATCACCGTATGGTTTGCGCGGCCCGAAGATCTGAGGATCTTCAACAGCGGTCTGAAGCTCGACGAGCTGCCGCGTTCCTGGGCCCATTACGCGTTGACACTCGAGCCGGTGAACCCTCCGGTGCTGGTCACGCAAATCGAAATGGCGCCCGGCGAGTGGTTCTACATTGCCTCGCTACTGCCTGAACCCTACACCTCGCTGGAGGAGCAGGAACTGCCCCTTCAGCAGGTGTCGTTCATTGTCCTGACCAGCGCATTTCTGCTGTTGTTCATCGGGTTGCTGGTGCATTGGCAGAGCCGTCCGCTCAAGCGCCTGGCGCGGGCCGCACGGGACATGTCGCTGGGCGCGGATGTCGAGCCTGTGGTCGAGGGCGGCGGCAGCGAAGTCATCGAGGTCAGCCGGGCATTCAACGCCATGCGCACGCGGATCAGCCGCTACCTGACCGAGCGAGGCCAGTTGTTCAGTGCCATCTCCCATGATCTGCGTACGCCCATCACGCGTTTGCGCCTGCGCGTCGAGTTGCTCGAGGATGAGCAACTGCAACGCAAATTCAGTCGCGATCTGGACGAACTGGAATTGCTGGTCAAAGGCGCGCTGCAGTGCGTCAAGGACACCGATATCCATGAAAACATAGAGCCGGTGGACCTCAATGCGCTGCTTGAATGTCTGGTCGAACCCTGGCTGCTCGCTGATGGCAATGGACGTGTCACGCAGCAGGGTGAGGCACAGGCTGCCTATTCAGGCAAACCGCTGGCGCTCAAGCGCTGCATCGGCAACCTGATCGACAACGCGCTCAAATACGGTGACCGCGCGCACCTGAAGGTCGAAGACGATGCCCACGCGTTCGTGCTGCATGTCGACGATGAAGGCCCTGGCGTTCCCGAGCAGCGCCTTGAGCACGTTTTCGAACCGCATTTCCGCCTGGCAGGCAATCAGCAGCAGGGCTACGGCCTTGGCCTGGGCATCGCTCGCAACATTGCCCACAGTCATGGCGGCGAAGTCAGCCTGCAGAACCTGCGTGACGGAGGGTTGCGGGTAACGTTGTACCTGCCGAGAACTGCGGAATGACTGGTTGGGAAGTGGCTTTTGGCTAGTGGTTGCAATCGGATTTAAATTGTCACCATCCTGTGACAATTGCGCGTCCCTTCGTTACTGTCGGCGCGTCAGGCTTGGTTAGACTCCCACGAAGCGCAAGCACCAGACTTGCTCATGCATAACAACAAGAAAGGTCAATTCGATGAATTCCATGTCACGTCTCGCTGTTGTCATCTCTCTCGCTTCGTTGTTCCCTCTGAGCGCTAACGCCGCTGACTCCAAAGGCACTGTTGAAGTGGTGCACTGGTGGACGTCGGGTGGCGAAAAGGCTGCAGTCGATGTTCTGAAAGCTCAGGTTGAAAAGGACGGCTTCGCCTGGAAGGACGGCGCCGTTGCAGGCGGCGGCGGCTCCACGGCCATGACCGTGCTCAAGAGTCGCGCGGTTGCCGGCAATCCTCCTGGTGTGGCCCAGATCAAAGGCCCGGACATTCAGGAGTGGGCCTCTACCGGTCTGCTCGATACCGAGGCGCTGAAAGAGGTCGCCAAGTCCGAGAAGTGGGACTCCCTGCTGGACAAGAAAGTCTCCGACACCGTGAAGTACGAGGGCGATTACGTAGCCGTGCCGGTGAACATTCACCGCGTCAACTGGTTGTGGATCAACCCTGAAGTCTTCAAGAAAGCCGGTATCGACAAGGCACCCACTACGCTCGAAGAATTCTACGCCGCGGGCGACAAGCTGAAAAAAGCCGGCTTCATCCCGCTGGCGCATGGCGGTCAGCCTTGGCAGGACAGCACCGTGTTCGAAGCCGTTGTGCTCTCGGTCATGGGCGCTGACGGTTACAAGAAAGCCCTGGTCGATCTGGACAAGGATGCGCTGACCGGTGATGGCATGGTCAAGTCGCTTACCGAACTCAAGAAAGTCGCGACCTACATGGATGCCGACGGCAAGGGCCAGGACTGGAACCTGGAAGCTGCCAAGGTCATCAATGGCAAGGCCGGCATGCAGATCATGGGTGACTGGGCCAAGAGTGAATGGACCGCGGCCAAGAAGGTCGCCGGCAAGGACTACCAGTGCGTAGCCTTCCCGGGCACCGACAAGGCGTTTACCTATAACATCGACTCGCTGGCCGTGTTCAAGCAGAAAGACGAGGGTACGACTGCCGCACAGCAGGATCTGGCCAAGGTCGCCATGGGTGAGGACTTCCAGAAGGTCTTCAGCATCAACAAGGGGTCGATCCCGGTTCGTGAGGACATGCTGTCCGACATGAGCAAGTACGGTTTCGATTCGTGTGCGCAAACTGCTGCGAAGGACTTCCTGGCTGATTCGAAGACCGGCGGTCTGCAGCCAAGCATGGCGCACAACATGGCAACTACGCTGGCAGTGCAGGGCGCGTTCTTCGATGTGGTGACCAACTACATCAACGACCCGTCAGCCGATCCGGCAGCAACCGCCAAAAAGCTGGCCACTGCGATCAAATCTGCCCAGTAATTTGTTCTTAACAGCCTTTAACCGTCGTCCGCAGTGTTGAAATCCCTGGTTGATTTCACCTGCGGCTGCGGCCTGGATTCGATATACCGCATGGGATACTCCCGATGAGCTCTGTCGCTGCGAACAGCAAAGCCTCGCCAATGGATGCGCTGCAACGCTGGCTACCAAAACTGGTGCTGGCCCCCAGCATGTTCATCGTACTGGTGGGTTTCTACGGCTACATCCTCTGGACATTCGCACTGTCGTTCACCAACTCGACGTTCCTGCCTTCCTATAAATGGGTCGGCCTGGCGCAATACGCGCGTCTGATGGACAACGATCGCTGGTGGGTGGCAAGCAAGAACCTCGCGGTCTTTGGCGGGATGTTCATTGCAATCAGCCTGGTGATCGGGGTCCTGCTGGCCGTCCTGCTGGACCAGCGGATTCGTCGCGAGGGCATGATTCGTACTATCTACCTGTACCCGATGGCGCTGTCGATGATCGTCACCGGTACTGCCTGGAAATGGTTGCTCAACCCAGGCCTGGGCCTGGACAAGATGTTGCGCGACTGGGGCTGGGAAGGTTTCCGTTTCGACTGGCTGATTGATCAGGACCGCGTTGTGTACTGCCTGGTCATCGCGGCGGTATGGCAGTCCTCCGGCTTCGTCATGGCATTGTTTCTGGCGGGGCTGCGTGGCGTCGATCAGTCGATCATTCGCGCGGCGCAGATGGATGGCGCAAGTCTGCCGATGATCTACTGGCGCGTCGTGCTGCCAAGCCTGCGTCCGGTGTTCTTCAGTGCCGTGATGATTCTCGCGCACATTGCGATCAAGAGTTTCGACCTGGTAGCCGCGATGACCGCCGGTGGCCCCGGTTACTCATCCGACCTGCCGGCGATGTTCATGTATTCCTTCACCTTCAGCCGCGGCCAGATGGGCATGGGCTCTGCCAGTGCCATTCTGATGCTCGGCGCGATCCTGGCGATTCTGGTGCCGTATCTGTATTCCGAGCTGAGGACCAAACGCCATGACTAGTCATGTTGGCAAACCGGGCATCAGCTTCAGTCGTGTTCTGATTTACGCGGTGCTGATGCTGGCCTGTCTGATTTATCTGGTGCCGCTGGTGGTGATGCTGTTCACCAGCTTCAAGACCCCCGAGGACATCGGCACCGGCAACCTGTTGAGCTGGCCGAGCGTAGTGACTGCAATCGGCTGGATAAAAGCCTGGGATCTGGTCGATGGCTACTTCTGGAACTCGATAAAAATCACCGTTCCGGCCGTGATCATCTCCACCGCAATCGGCGCGCTCAATGGCTATGTGCTGTCGATGTGGCGTTTCAAGGGCTCGCAGCTGTTCTTCGGTCTGTTGCTGTTCGGTTGCTTTCTGCCGTTTCAGACCGTCCTGCTGCCGGCATCCTTTACGCTGGGCAAGATGGGCCTGGCCAACACGACCACCGGGCTGGTGTTTGTTCACGTGGTCTACGGGCTGGCATTTACCACGCTATTCTTCCGTAACTACTACGTCAGCATTCCCGACGCGCTGGTCAAGGCTGCACGACTGGACGGTGCCGGTTTCTTCACCATCTTCGGGCGCATCATTCTGCCGATGTCCACGCCCATCGTGATGGTCTGCCTGATCTGGCAGTTCACCCAGATCTGGAACGATTTCCTGTTCGGCGTTGTGTTCTCCAGCGGCGAGTCTCAGCCGATCACTGTGGCCCTGAACAATCTGGTCAACACCAGCACAGGTGCCAAGGAATACAACGTTGACATGGCGGCGGCGATGATTGCCGGCCTGCCGACACTGCTGGTCTACGTACTGGCTGGCAAGTATTTCCTGCGTGGGCTCACGGCCGGCGCGGTCAAGGGGTAATCATGGCGACTCTCGAATTACGCAACGTCAACAAGACCTACGGCAGCAACCTGCCGGACACACTCAAGAACATCGAGCTGTCGATCAAGGATGGCGAGTTCCTGATCCTGGTCGGTCCATCGGGCTGCGGTAAATCCACCCTGATGAACTGCATTGCCGGTCTGGAAAGCATCAGTGGCGGCGAGATTCTGATCGACGGCCAGGACGTCAGCGGCACCAGCCCCAAGGACCGTGACATTGCGATGGTCTTTCAGTCCTACGCCCTGTACCCGACCATGAGCGTGCGTGAAAACATCGCCTTCGGGCTGAAGATCCGCAAGATGCCGCAAGCCGACATCGACGCTGAAGTGGCGCGCGTTGCCAAGCTGTTGCAGATCGAGCACCTGCTCAATCGCAAGCCGGGGCAGATGTCCGGTGGCCAGCAACAGCGTGTCGCGATGGGCCGTGCCCTGGCACGTCGACCGAAGATCTACCTGTTCGATGAGCCTCTTTCGAACCTCGATGCCAAGTTGCGCGTCGAGATGCGTACCGAAATGAAGTTGATGCATCAACGTCTCAAAACCACCACTGTGTATGTGACCCACGATCAGATCGAGGCCATGACGCTGGGTGACAAGGTGGCGGTGATGAAGGACGGTATCGTCCAGCAGTTCGGCACGCCCAAGCAGATCTACACCGATCCGGCCAACCTGTTCGTCGCCAGCTTCATCGGTTCGCCGCCGATGAACTTCATCCCGCTGCGCCTGCAACGCAAGGATGGCCAGTTGATCGCTGCGCTCGACAGTGGCCAGGCGCGTTGCGAACTGCCGGTGGGTGTGTCCGATGCAGGCCTGGAAGATCGAGAAATCATTCTCGGTATTCGCCCTGAACAGATTATGCTGGCCGGCGCTGAGTCGACCGGGCTGCCGACCATTCGTGCCGAGGTCCAGGTGACCGAGCCGACCGGTCCGGATACGCTGGTGTTCGTCACGCTCAACCAGAGCAAGGTCTGCTGTCGCCTTGCCCCGGATGTTGCGCCGCAGGTGGGCGAGAGCCTTACCTTGCAGTTCGATCCTGCCAGGGTGCTGATTTTCGATGCCCAGAGCGGCGAGCGTCTTGGGGTGTTGGGAGCGCGGCAGGCGGCTGAACGGGAAAACAATGTGTCACCGGTCCAGCCGCAAGTGATAAATTGATTCAGCAATGAGCACCGCTGGCTGGCCGTTGGCTGCCAAAACGCACGGCCGATCAGCGAATACAAGGCAGTGAATGAAGCAACATGTCTACCAAAGCTAATAACAATAAAACGAGGATTGATGGGATGAAGAAGATCAACAAAGGTAAATCGCTTTCCCGGCTCCAGTTGGTATGCAAGCTGTCGGCGTTGGGTGCAATGGGTCTGGCAGGCAGCGTTCACGCCGCCGAGCCATTTGCCGCGGATTCACCCTGGATGACGGGTGACTGGGGTGGCAAGCGCACCGAGTTGCTGGACAAGGGTTATGACTTCTCGCTGGAATACGTTTCCGAGATGGCCAGCAACCTGAAGGGCGGCTACAACGATGACACCACCGGTCGTTACAGCGACCAGTTCGCGCTGGGCATGAAAGTCGATTTGCAGAAGGTTCTTGGCTGGCAAGACGCGGAGTTCAAGCTGGCAATCACCGAACGTAGCGGTCGCAATATCTCCAATGACCGTATCGGCGATCCTCGCGCCGGTACACTCAGCTCCTCCCAGGAAGTCTGGGGCCGTGGTCAGACCTGGCGCCTGACGCAGATGTGGATCAAGCAGAAGTACTTCGACGGCGCGCTGGACGTCAAGGCCGGTCGCTTTGGTCCGGGCGAAGACTTCAACAGCTTCCCGTGCGACTTCCAGAACCTGTCGTTCTGCGGCTCGCAGGTCGGTAACTACGTTAATACCTGGTACAACTGGCCTATCAGCCAGTGGGCGTTGCGCATCAAGTACAACATCACGCCTGAAGTCTATGCCCAGGTCGGCGTGTACGAGCAGAACCCGTCCAACCTGGAAACAGGCAACGGCTTCAAGCTCAGTGGCAGTGGCACCGAAGGCATGATTCTGCCGGTCGAACTGGTCTGGACTCCGTCCTTCAACTCGTTGCCTGGTGAGTACCGTGTCGGTTACTACAAGAGCACGCCGAACGCCAACGATGTCTATGAAGACGTGAACGGTCAGCCGCAGGCCTTGACTGGCGCAGCGTTCAAGTCGCACAGCAGCAAGCATGGCTGGTGGGTCGTGGCTCAGCAACAACTGACCACTCATGACGGCGACGCCTCGCGCGGCCTGAGCATCTTCGCCAACGCCACCGTGCATGACAAGGCGACCAACTTCGTCGACAACTACCAGCAGATCGGTTTCACGTACAAAGGTCCGTTCAACTCGCGTCCGAAAGATGACATCGGTATCGGTTTTGCCCGTATCCACGTCAACGACGATGTTCAGGATCGCGTGCGTCTGGCCAACCAGATCAGCGGTATCAACGACTACGACAACCCTGGCTTCCTGCCGGTTCAGAGCACTGAGTACAACTCTGAAATCTACTACGGCTTCCATGTCACCAACTGGCTGACCGTGCGTCCCAACCTGCAGTACATCAAGCATCCTGGTGGCGTAGATCAGGTTGATGATGCGCTGGTAGCGGGCATCAAGATCCAGTCGAAGTTCTGAGTATTGACTGACGCGTAACGCGATCAAGGGTCGTGTGTGCTTTGCGGGCAGCCTGGCTGCCCGTTTTTTTATGGCTTGATCCTTTTATTTTTCAGGGACGCGATTGGCGATGACCACTCACGACGCGCAACTGCCTGAACATCCCTTGCAACGCTTCTTCCGATCCCGACGGGCCAGACCTACTTTCGAGTGGGAGCGCCATCAGCTGCGCGAGGTACTGGTCATCGATCACCCGCAATGTCAGGCCGTATTCAGTCGTCAGGGTGCGCAATTGCTGCACTTCCAGCCGCAGGGCCAGAAACCCTGGCTCTGGTGCGCCGCGCAGTGGCCCCAGGTGGGCGCCATTCGTGGAGGCGTGCCGGTCTGCTGGCCATGGTATGGCCGACATCCCGGCGAGAGCGGCTGGCCGGCGCACGGCTGGGGACGTTTGCTGGACTGGAAACTGATCGACAGCAGTGAGAGTGAGGAGGGTGTGAGCCTGCACTGGCGCTTGCAATTGTGGGACTGGCAGGTCGATCTGCATGCCGAGCTAGGGCAGAGCATGGAACTGCGTTTGAGCACGTGTCACGAGGACAGCGAGCCGTGTCACTTCAGCCATGCGTTGCATGTTTATTGGCGGATCGGTGATGTGGCTGAGGTCGCGCTGGAGGGGCTCGACGGCGCACAGGGTTATGACCAACTCAGCCGCCAAGCCTGTCAGCAACAGGGCGAACTGCGCGTGGCGGGCGCCTGCCAACGCGTATTCGAACACGCCGGCGCCGTACAGCTCCAGGACCCGATCTGGCAGCGCAGGCTCAACATCGACACCGGCGACAGCACCAACACCGTCGTCTGGCACCCCGGCAGCCGACCGCTCCTCGGCGTATGCGGCAGCGAAACCACAGGCTTTGTCCGCGTCGAAGCGGCCTCAGGCTCCGGCGACACCTTCAGCCTGCGGCCCGGAGAACAGGTGCAGCTCAAACTGCAAGCCAGCCTGGCGGGGTGAGTTGCAGATGACGCAGAGCGTCGGCACGATAGTCAAACCCCGATGGCACAGACGACGCAGAGTGCGACGTAAGTGACGGCTGAGTCCTGGCGCTG
>NZ_JARVSW010000050.1:0-95495 GCF_030208985.1 Pseudomonas sp. MEJ108 | reverse complement strand
CATCCATGGCGCGGTGCGGCTAGCCTGGCGTCCTGCCAGGCTACCCCCGGATCAGTGCCAGGACTCAGCCGTCACTAACGTCGCACTCTGCGTCGTCCGTGCCATCGTGGTAGAAAAGCACTTTTGCGGCAGTGGCTGCGATTTTGACTATCGTCCCCACGCTCCAGCGTGGGAATGCCGGTCTTGACGCTCCGCGTCACACATCTACGTGGCATCGCAGGAGTCAAAACCGGGCCCCGTGCGCTCCCTCTGAAAAAACCCGAAATCCCTGTTGAGTGATTTTATTATCAGTTGTACGATGACTTACGACATCGGCGCTGACCCGGTGATCCTCTAACAATTATGTCCTCCAGGGTGTTCGAATAATGAATCCACAAGAACTGAAGTCCATCCTCTCTTCCGGTCTGCTGTCTTTCCCGGTTACCGATTTCAATGCCCAGGGCGATTTTCATCGCGCTGGCTACATCAAACGCCTCGAGTGGCTGGCTCCGTATGGCGCAAGCGCTCTGTTCGCCGCCGGCGGCACGGGTGAGTTTTTCTCCCTGGCTGCCAGCGAATATTCCGAAATCATCAAGACTGCCGTCGACACTTGCGCCACCAGCGTGCCAATCCTCGCCGGTGTAGGCGGTGCGACCCGTCAGGCCATCGAGTACGCTCAGGAAGCCGAGCGTCTGGGCGCCAAGGGCTTGCTGCTGCTGCCGCACTACCTGACCGAAGCCAGCCAGGACGGTGTTGCCGCTCACGTCGAAGCCGTGTGCAAATCGGTGAAGATCGGTGTGGTGGTCTACAACCGTAACGTCTGCCGCCTGACGCCAACCCTGCTGGAACAACTGGCCGAGCGTTGCCCTAACCTGATCGGTTACAAGGATGGCCTGGGTGATATCGAGCTGATGGTTTCGATCCGCCGCCGTCTCGGTGACCGTTTCTCGTACCTGGGCGGCCTGCCGACCGCTGAAGTCTATGCCGCTGCCTACAAGGCGCTGGGCGTGCCGGTCTACTCGTCCGCAGTGTTCAACTTCGTACCGAAACTGGCGATGGACTTCTACCACGCCATCGCCCGCGACGATCATCAGGCGGTCGGCAAGTACATCGACGATTTCTTCCTGCCTTACCTGGAAATCCGCAACCGCAAGGCCGGTTATGCCGTGAGCATCGTCAAGGCCGGCGCGAAGATCGCCGGTTATGACGCAGGTCCGGTGCGCGCACCGTTGACCGATCTGACGTCAGACGAGTGCGACATGCTCGCTGCACTGATGGACAAGCAGGGCAAGCAGTAACACCTGCCACGACAAAGCCGCTGAGCGATCAGCGGTTTTTTCGTTGCAAGGCATGACCCTTACAGGTGGCAGATGTCGTCGCCGTGACGCTGCCAAGGGGCCTGTAACGCTACACCCAAAAACAGCTTTACCCGCGTAAAAAAATAATCAGTGGGAGCTCTACCATGCAAAAGTCCAAGCCGACGCATGTCCGCTATTTGATCCTGTTGATGCTGTTTCTGGTCACCACGATCAACTACGCCGACCGCGCCACCATCGCTATCGCTGGTTCCAGCATTCAGAAAGACCTGGGCATCAGTGCCGTCACGCTGGGCTATATCTTCTCCGCATTCGGCTGGGCCTACGTGGCCGGTCAGATTCCCGGTGGCTGGCTGCTCGACCGATTCGGGTCGAAGAAAGTCTACGCCATGAGCATTTTCACCTGGTCGCTGTTCACTCTGCTGCAAGGCTATGTGGGCGAGTTCGGTGTCTCCACGGCCATCGTTGCGCTGTTCATGCTGCGCTTTCTGGTCGGTCTGGCCGAAGCGCCGTCCTTTCCAGGTAACGCGCGCATTGTCGCCGCCTGGTTTCCGACCGCCGAACGCGGTACCGCCTCGGCGATCTTCAACTCGGCGCAATACTTCGCCACCGTGCTGTTCGCTCCGCTGATGGGCTGGATCGTCTACACCTACGGCTGGCAGCACGTGTTCGTCGTGATGGGCGCGTTTGGTATCGTGTTCTCCATGATCTGGATGAAGGTCATCTACGGCCCGCGCAACCACCCCATGATCAACGAGGCCGAACTGGAGCACATTTCCAGCAATGGCGCGCTGGTCGATCTGGATCAGGACAAGGGTAAAGGCGCGCAAAAAACAGCCAGTAGCGGCCCCAAGTGGGATTACATCCGTCAGTTGCTGACCAACCGTATGATGCTGGGTATCTACCTCAGCCAGTACTGCATCAACGGCATCACCTACTTCTTCCTGACCTGGTTCCCGGTGTACCTGGTTCAGGAGCGCGGCATGACCATCCTCAAGGCCGGCATCATCGCGTCTCTGCCAGCGATCTGCGGCTTCATCGGCGGTGTGTTGGGCGGGATCATTTCCGACTACCTGCTGCGCAAGGGCCATTCGCTGACCTTTGCGCGCAAGGCGCCGATCATCGGCGGCCTGCTGCTGTCGACCTCGATCGTGACCTGCAACTACGTCGACATCGAATGGGTGGTCGTGGGCTTCATGGCCCTGGCATTCTTCGGCAAGGGCGTGGGCGCGCTGGGCTGGGCTGTGATGTCCGACGTGTCGCCCAAGCAGATCGCCGGTTTGAGCGGCGGCCTGTTCAACACCTTCGGTAACATTGCATCGATCACCACCCCGATCGTGATTGGCTACATCATCAGCAGCACCGGCTCGTTCAAATGGGCGCTGGTGTTCGTGGGCGCCAACGCGCTGCTGGCGGTGATCAGTTACATTTTCATCGTGGGTGAAATCAAGCGTGTGGAATTGAAAGAGCCGCCTGCCAAGGGGCCATTGCTGAACGACTCGGTCAGCGACCTTTCCGAAGCAAAATCCTGAGGAAACCGTGATGAACCTGATTCAACATGCCGATTCGCCACGCTATATCCGGCTGCATCCGCTGGATAACGTCGTGGTCGTGGTCAACGACCAGGGTGTGCCGGCCGGAACCGAATTCGACAACGGCCTGGTCACTGTCGATAACGTACCGCAGAGCCATAAGGTCAGTACCGTTGACCTGGCCGTGGGCGAGGCCGTGATTCGTTACGGCCACACCATCGGCTATGCACTGCAACCGATACCGCGCGGCAGTTGGGTCAGGGAAGACCAGTTGCGCATGCCTTCCGCGCCTGCGCTCGACAGCCTGCCGATGTCCGATGCCGTGCCGGAAAAGCAGGCCCCGCTCGAGGGTTACACCTTCGAAGGCTATCGCAACGCCGACGGCACCGTGGGCACTCGCAACATTCTCGGTATCACCACCACCGTGCAGTGCGTGACCGGTGTGCTCGACCATGCGGTCAAGCGCATCCGTGACGAGTTGTTGCCCAAGTACCCGAACGTCGACGACGTCGTGGCGCTGACCCACAGCTACGGCTGCGGCGTGGCGATCACTGCCACTGATGCTTACATCCCGATTCGTACGGTACGTAACCTGGCACGCAACCCGAATCTGGGCGGCGAGGCACTGGTGATCAGCCTGGGCTGTGAGAAGTTGCAGGCCGGGCAGGTCATGCATGAGGGCGACAGCTCGGTGGACCTCAGCGAACCCTGGCTATATCGCCTGCAGGACTCCAGCCACGGCTTCAACGAAATGATCGAACAGATCATGGAGCTGGCCGAGACGCGTTTGAAAAAGCTGGATTTGCGGCGTCGCGAGACGGTTCCCGCTTCGGAGCTGATTCTGGGCATGCAATGCGGCGGCAGTGATGCGTTTTCCGGCATTACCGCCAACCCGGCATTGGGTTACGCCTCGGACCTGCTGCTTCGCGCCGGTGCAACGGTGATGTTTTCCGAAGTGACCGAAGTGCGCGATGCCATCTACCTGCTGACTTCACGCGCACAGGATCAGGACGTCGCGCAGGCGCTGGTGCGGGAGATGGACTGGTACGACCGCTATCTGGCCAAAGGCGAGGCTGATCGCAGCGCCAACACCACGCCGGGCAACAAGAAGGGCGGGTTGTCGAACATCGTCGAGAAGTCTCTGGGATCGATCGTCAAGTCAGGCAGCAGTGCCATCAACGGCGTACTCGGCCCTGGCGAGCGGGTCAGCGGCAAGGGGTTGATCTTCTGCGCGACACCGGCCAGTGACTTCGTCTGCGGCACCTTGCAACTGGCTGCCGGCATGAACCTGCATGTATTCACCACCGGGCGCGGTACTCCGTATGGTCTGGCAATGGCGCCGGTAGTGAAGGTCTCGACCCGCACCGAACTGGCCCAGCGCTGGCCTGACCTGATCGATATAGATGCCGGGCGCATCGCGACCGGACGCGCGAGCATCGAGGAGCTGGGCTGGGAGCTTTTCCACTTCTACCTGGACGTGGCCAGCGGCAAGAAGAAGACCTGGACCGAGCATTACCGGCTGCACAACGACATCACGCTCTTCAACCCGGCACCGATTACCTGACTGGAGTGGGACGCGGAGCTTCACGAACGGCATGCCCACGCTGGAGCGTGAGGAACGATATGCGGGTGAATACGCCTATCGTGCTCATGCTCTGCCTGGGCATGCCGTTCTGGACGCTCTGCGTCTGCGCTGAGCACCCGGTCACAATCCGAAATATTCTCTGAACTTTAAGGCTCTTTGTGACCTCTTCTACAGTAGGGCAGCCGGTCTGGCTGCCTTCGTTGATGGTGCAGGAGATTTCAAATGGGTTGGATATCGGAAAATCATTTGTGGTTGTTCGCAGCGCTGACCGCCCTGATCGTGATTTCGGACATCTGGGCAGTACTGCGTATTCGCAAGAGCAAGACACAATCCAGCAACAAGCTGATGTGGATCATTGTCGTTGTTGCCGTGCCAATCGTTGGCGTGCTGGCCCTGCTGGTTGCGGGTCCGCGTCATGTGGACACACCGGCAAGACCTGAGCAGCAAAACACCAAGTACTGACCCCGCTTTTCAAAAATACCCCGCCTGCGGGCGTGGGTATTTCCTCTTGTAGATCGCCCCCTCCTGTTTTTTGACACCTTTGCTCACAAAGGTGAAATGCCGGCTGGCAAAAATAAAAATCTCTGCAATTCTTCTGCAATGGTGGGGTGTTTACATGCTTGCCATTCAGACCTGAACAAGGAGAACGCGTATGTCGATCATGACCAAGTGGGCATTACAGGCAGCTGCATTGTTTGTGCTGGGCTGGATGGCAATGTCGGTAGCGACCTGGAGCGATCACATTGCCAATGGCACCGGTAGTGATCGGCTGGCAGAGCTGAATACCGACGTATTGAGCAGCCAGGTGCTGGCAGTGTCATCGTCGCCCGTAGCGCGAGGCGAGTGATCCTGCCGGATCAGCGGGGGAGTACCGGCACTTTTCTGCAGGCAAAAAAATGGCCCACAACGGGGTGGGCCAAATGGGATTCATCAAAGGAGTAGGGTCAATTTACGCAGCCGGACGTGAAGGGGATGTGAAACGGATGTCATGGAATCGAGAAGTGGATCGATAATAAAGCGGCGTCATGACGGGGTGAAACAGCGTCGCCGGTTGCGTGGCAACGCTGTGTCGAATGATTCGCGGGGGATTGAGTCGGTCTAGCGGGCAATCGCCTGTACGCTTCTTTCAGGGACTGCGCGGTGTGCCAGATGCGGCAGCGAATGAGGCGCATCGATTCTGGATTTCATGCGGTCGGCAAATTCTCTGGCTTCCTGCCAGCTCCGGCATTTGACCGGGTAGTCGTCCAGTATTACAACCCAGGCATCGCCATATACACCTTCTTCAATTCGGATGAGCATTGTTGGCATCTCCTTTCAGTGAGGGTAAGTCTTTGCCGGGTCATCGGCGCTAGAGCAGACGCACGAAATCCTGCGCCGAAAATCGGTGTCTCGCTACAAAAAATTACAATTCCCCGATGAGCGCACACGGCCTGAAAGCAAACCGGCTCTGCAGCTTTCAAGGCTGTGTTCGTGGAGAAGCCTGACTCAGAAATGTGACAGGCTGATGGATAAGCGCCGATCAGAACGCCAGCTTGAAGCCGATCGTGCCCAGCATAATCGCCAGGAAGGGCCGTAGCAGGTCATCGGAGACACGACCGGCCATATGGCTGCCCAGGTAGATGCCGGGCAGTGAGCCCATCAACAGCCAGCCCAGCAACTCCCAGTTCATGTTGCCCATGCTCGCATGGCCAAGGCCTGCGACCAGCGTAAGAGGGACTGCGTGGGCGATCTCCGTACCCACCAGACGCCGGGTTGGCAGCAGTGGATAGAGGATGAACAACGCTACCGTGCCCAGCGCGCCCGCACCGATCGAGGTGAGTGCAACCATGGTGCCGAGAATCAGGCCGGTGATCACGGTCAATACCGTCAGGCTGGTGCCGCTGAAAAACGAGTAGCCGTCTTCGCGTCGGTGAGCGAAGGCCAGCAGTTTTTTCTTGAACAGGACGGCGAGGGCGGTGAGCAGCAGCACAAACCCCAGCGCCTGCTTGATGATCGCGTTGAGCGCTTCGGGAGCGGTATGCAGGGTGCTCAGAAACCACAGCGTCATGAGCACCGCCGGGACGCTGCCCAGGGTCAGCAGCCCGGTGACTTTCCAGTCGATGTTGTCGTTCTTGCGATGGACCAGAACCCCGCCGGATTTGGTAATCGCCGCGTACAGCAAGTCTGTGCCGACCGCCGTCGCCGGATTGATGCCGAACCACAACAGTATCGGCGTCATCAGCGAGCCGCCACCGACTCCGGTCATACCAACGATGAAACCGACTACCAGCCCTGCAATGACGAAACCCAGACCACCCGCTTCCATATCCAACCTTTTTCAAGCAAACGCATAGGCAAAAAGTGGCGGGCAGCATAACGGCTTGTGTGGTAAACGGTTATGAAGATGTGTTCTAAGGTTATAACCGTTTGTCGCGGACGACTGCCGCCTCTGCGGCTTGGGCAGCACTCTGCAGGCGTTGGTTCGGGCCGATCCAGTTCAGCAGCGCCTCGGCTTCCATGGGTTTGGCGATCAGGTAGCCCTGACCCTCATCGCAGCCCCATTGCTTGACCAGACAACGAATCTCGTCGGTTTCGATGCCCTCGGCCACGACGCAGTATCCGAGTTTCTTGGCCAGACCGATCAATGCCTTGACCAGACGCTGATCGGTCTTGTCGGACGCCAGATTGCGGATCAGCGACTGGTCGAGCTTGACCGTCGTCGCGGGCAGCTGCCGCAGGTAATTCCAGTTGCTGTAGCCCGTACCGAAGTCATCGATCGCCACATCCATGCCCATCTGACGCATGCGCTCCAGCTGATGGCGCACCTCTGCCGGGTTGTGCATCAACGCGCCTTCGGTGAACTCCAGCTCAAAGCGGGTAGGGTCTATCTTGTGCATGCCCAGCAGGCGGATCATCCGGTCGGTGAACGCCGGGCCGGTGAGGTCTTCGGGCGTCACGTTGATCGCAATACGGAAATCGAAGCCCTGCTGCTGCCAACGAGCGGCCTGCTCGATGGCACTGGTCAGCACCCAAAGGCTCAGCGGGCGCATCAGTGCGGTCTTCTCGGCCAGCGGCACGAACTCGGCCGGTCCGATGGCGCCGAGCGTCGGGTGATTCCAGCGCAGCAAGGCCTCTACCGACGTACACAGGCCGGAGTCGAGGTCGATGCGCGGTTGATAGACCAGACGCAGTTGATCATGAGCGTACACCGCTCTGGTCAACGAACTGAGCAGTTTGAAAGCGCGCTGCTGGGCAGCGTCGAAGTGCGGTTCATACATCGCCCAGCCGAGATCGCGGTCGCGGGCATCGTCGGCAGCGCTGATCACCATGCGCATCCAGTCCTGCTCTTCGACTGCACCCTGGTTCAGGGTCACGACGCCCAGACCGACCTGCATCTGTACCGGAATACCCCGGCACTCAACGGGTGTCTCGAAGTCTTTGAGGATGGTGCGAAACAGGTGCTCAGGCGTGCGGTCGCCCGCCAACAGAAAGCCGAATCGCGTAGGGCTGACCTTGTACAGGGAACAGGTCGGCGGCAGCAGGCACTCCAGGCGGCCCTTGATTGCCGTCACCAGGTCCTGGGAGAAGCTGTAACCCAGCGCCTTGACGATGTCGTTGAGGAACGCGGAGGTAATCATGTCCACCACGACCAGTTGATAATCGACACTGGATGCCACTGCCTGATGAATATCTTCCTGCAGGCGTGAACGGTTGTACAAGCCGGTGGGCTGGTCGATGAAGCAACTGAGCCTGAGGCCGACGATGCGCTTCATGACCAGCGACGCAAAGCGCTTGAGCATCTGCGTCTGGTATTCGCTCATCGGCTCGCGCGGCTTGGTGTCGATCACACACAGGCTGCCCAGGGCAATGCCATCATCGGTGATCAGTGGCGCGCCTGCGTAGTAGCGGATGTCTGGGTGGCCGGTCACCAGGCCGTTGTTCACGAAGCGCGCATCAAGCGTCGCGTCGGGAATCTCGAACAGCGTGTCGGAAAGGATGGTGTAGGCGCAGAAGGACACGTTACGTGGCGTTTCACGAGCTTTCAGGCCCACCCTGGCGCGGAAAAACTGACGGTGCTCATCGACGATCGAGATCAAGGCAATCGGCGCCTCGAAAAAAGCAGCGGTCATCGCGACGAGTTCATCGAATACGTCATCGGACGTATCCTCAAGCACGCACAGTTCCCGGATGCGCAACAGACGTTGCGTTTCATTCAGAGGGATGGGGGCACTGGCGTTCATGACGATTCTCAATGGGTACTCGATGATGACTATATGACATCACGAAACTCACTTTAACAGACGAAAAGATTCCGACCACAGCGGCGAGATCCCAATTAATCGGCCGCAGATCGGATTTTTTGAACGCTATCGTTGTTCAAGCCGCGCACGGCGAGGGGTTGACCTTTTATTTACGGTATCTTGCGAGCACTACCATTCGTCGACTGGACGAAAAAAACTGAATCGAGCATCGTCCCGCAGGCTCTTTTCCCGCATTTCTTGCGTGCGCAGTGAGCAAATTCTTCATCGTATGGGGGCGTGTGTTGCTTGCCAGCTCTCTCTGGAAACGAGCTCATCCATCGCAAGCCAGCCAGGAGGCACACCATGAGCATCGAGGTGCGACCCGCCCGTATAGCCGACGCCGATGCGATCAGCCGAGTAGTACTGGCGGCCTTGCGAATCAGCAATGCCAGAGATTATCCCGCCAGCGTGATCGAGCGCGTGCAATTGAGTTTCAGCCCGGCTGCGATCGAGCAGCTCATACAGCAGCGACGGGTATTCGTGGCATCAGAGGGCAACGTGGTGGTGGGCACTGCCAGTCTGGAGGGGGAGGTGGTGCGCTCCGTGTTCGTCGACCCGGACCGGCATCGGCGGGGTGTCGGGCGTTTGTTGATGGCAGAACTGGAGCGCGTATCCCGCAAGGCTGGCGCGGTGCGGATGGTTGTACCGTCATCCTTGACTGCGCAGGGGTTCTACTGGGCGCTGGGTTTCAACGTGGTGCGGGAGCATCTGGAGGGAGAGGAGCGTACGTTGATCATGGAGCGGCAACTGTGCGTCTGAGGCATTCCATGCCTTAAGCGGTAACTTCCTGCATTTCCTGCAGTTGATAGTGCGCGTACAGCGTGCTGGCGATCAGCGTGCAGAATACTTTCAGGGTATCGAGGGTATTGGCGTCATCGAGTGGCGCAGGCTTGGTATCCAGACCGCACAGGGTGCCGAAGAAATCTCCGTTGGGAAAAATGATCGGCAACGAGAAGTAGCTCTGGAAACCGTACATTTTAGTAATGGGATGCTCTGCGTAGACGGGGTCGGTCGCGACTTCGTTGATTACGATAGGCTTGCGGTGCAGACGCAGCTCATTGCAGAACGTGGTCTCCAGCTTGAGCTGATGACCGGCTTCCAGCCCGAACTGGATTTCGTCGTAAACAGCGCATGCGGTCCAGCTGGCCTCGGTTACTTTGGCAATTGCCGCAAATCTTAGCCCGGTCAGCCGGGTTACCAGTCGTAAAAGACTGGAAGTGGCCTCGATTTCACTGATGACTGCCAGCTCTGCTGAAGTCAGGTTGTTGTTCAAAATTTGTCACCCTGGTCATAAAAAGCACTGATGCGGCCTTGGCAGTACGCCGGGCGCTGCCGATCCCGTGCAGGAAGTGATCGTGTCATACCTGATCGTGGCTTACATGAAATATCGTGTTGTTCGCCGCCAACTATTGAATGAGTTTTATGCCCATGTCAACGTTGCGGGCTTTTTCAAATAGCCTGTGCTCATAAATAGGCCTTTATGGATCCTATTTCAACTAATGAAGGCAATGCGTCTGAAACGCTGTCAGCAGAGAGGCGCGGCTGACAGGTTTTGAAAGGAGGGGCTGTCGGTAGGAGAAGCCATTGCCGGTTTTTTGCCGAAACTGTACTGACTCCATAAAAGAAGGGCAGCAGACGAATCTGCTGCCCTTGTGTCATGGCCGGTTGGCGTGGAGGCCTGGATTACGTCTTGAAGCGCAGAACCAGATCATTCAGGTTGACCGCCAACTGCGAAAGTTCGGTACTGGCGATCAGGGTCTGCCGGGTGCCTTCGCTGCTCTGCACGGCCAGGTCGCGAATGCTGACCAGGCTTCTGTCGACATCACGCGCTACATGCGCCTGCTGCTCGGAGGCCGCCGCGATCTGCAGGTTACGGTTATTGATCTCGAGTACCGAGTCGGTGATCTGGCGCAGCGATTCGCCGGCATCTTCTGCGGTCTTGCGAGTGACGTGAACTTCCTGAGTGCTCTTGTGCATCGACTCGACGGTGGCGGAAGAGCCGGCCTGAATTGCCGAAATCATCTGCTCGACTTCCTGCGTGGACGTCTGTGTACGATGCGCCAGAGCCCGCACCTCATCGGCGACCACAGCAAAGCCGCGACCCTGTTCGCCGGCACGCGCAGCTTCGATGGCAGCATTGAGTGCCAGCAGGTTGGTCTGTTCGGCAATGCCGCGAATCACGCCCAGCACTTTGCTGATGTCCTGAGCCTGACCGGCCAGCGCAGTAACTTGCGCGGAAGACCCCTCGACCAGGCCTGTCAGGTTTTGCATGGCGGTCAGGGTTTCGTTAACACGCTGGTTACCCAGATCGGCGGAAAGGCTCGACTGTTGGGCGGCCTGCGAGGTCGACGTAGCATTACGAGCGACCTCTTCTACGGCAGCACTCATTTCGTTTACCGCAGTCGCTGCCTGCTCGATTTCGCTGTTCTGTTGCTGCAGAGTGCGGTCGGCGCTTTCGGTGATCGATGTCATCTCGACGGCGGCAGTGCTCAACTGCGCGGACGCGCCGGAAATTTCGTGAATGGTGGTGCGCAGGTTCCCCGACATGGTGTTCAGGGCCGTCATCAAGCGTGATGCTTCATCGCTGCCGCTAACGCTCAATTGCCGGGTCAGGTCACCGGCGGCGATGTCTTCCGCCAGTTTCAGCGAGGCGCTGATCGGGTCGACAATGCTGCGTGTCAGGGCAATCGCGAGTACCACGGTAAGCAGGAACGCTGCGATCAGCACAGTCATCAACACGTTGACGCTGTGGTCGTAGACTGCAGTGGCATCTTTACCGGAGACGACCGCTTCTTCAGCATTGTGCCCGCGTAGCGCAGTGAGTTTTTCCTGATAGGCAGCGGCCTTTAGGGCCTGTTCTCCGTTGGCAAGGGAGACCGCTCTTTCGTGATCAGCGCTGTCCAGTGCGACGACCTGTTTCAAGCCGTCAATGTAGACGCCCATCTTGTTATTGGCTTCTTCGAATTGCGCCCGGTCGGCTTCTCCCGACAGCAGGTGCTTCTGATAGAAGTCGCTGTTGGCACGTAGCGCCTCGATCGCTTCCCGTACCTTGGCTTCTGCGGTGGCGTGTACGGTCGGATCGTTGCTGGCAAGCATGCGGATGCTTTCCAGACGGGCGTGAAGCAGTGCGATCTGAATGTCGTCGACGACCTGAACGCTGGGCAGTGAGTTTTCTTCTATGTTCTGCTCGGCTACGCGCAGGTGGCCGATCTGTACGTAGGAGAAGGCACCCAGACCGATCAACAGCAAGGTAATGATGCCAAAACACAGGGAGGCCCTGCGTGAAATGCTTAACGATCTGAGGTTCATGGTTGCCTCCAGCGGCAAAACAGACGAAGGCCAATACTTTCCTTCCAGTAACTGGTTTTCTGCTGGAAACGAGAGAGCTTTAATGAATAGCGATGAAAGTTATTTCATGAAGTATTCACGTGTCGTTAGGCGACGTTAAGCAACGGTGTGCGTCGAAAAGTTCCAGTCGTACGACCAATAAAGTTAACTTTCGCTATTAGCGTTACTAAAGTATTAACTCTAATGACGTGGCTTCCCGGGGCGGATCAAATGAGGGCTTATGGTTAAGCCGCAAACTCGTTACCCGTAACGACCAGCTTGTCCAGAAAACCTGCGATGCATCCCATACAGGCCATTCGCTCCTCTACATGGGGCATGTGACTGGACTCTTCGAAGACAGACCAACTGATGTCGGGGACGTTATCCACATAGGGCTTCACGACCAGCGGTGTGGCTTCGTCGTACTTCCCGGAAATCAGTAAGGCAGGAACATTGATGAGCTCCAGGCGATCAACGATGGTCCAGTCCTTCATCGTGCCGATGACGTGAAACTCGGTAGGACCATTCATGGCGTGGTACACGGTCGGATCGGCGTCAATCGCGTCGAAGGTACGTTTTACCTCTTCCGGCCACGGTGTGATGCGGCAGACATGACGGTCATAGAATGCTCGCGAGGCTTTCAGGTATTCCGGGTCTTTCAATGTTCCCGCCTCTTCGTGCCGGAGCAACACAGCCTGCACATCGGCTGGCAGATCCTCGCGCAGCCGGTTGGCCTCGCTTACCCAAGTGAGCATGTCTGCGGGGGAGTTGGCGATGATCAGTGCCTTCAGCCCTTTGGGCTGGCGCACGGCATGCTCTGCCGCCAGCATGCCGCCCCACGACTGGCCCAGCAATGCGTAGTTGTTTTTGATACTCAGGTGCGCAAGCAGATTGTCGAGTTCGCTCAGGAACAGATCGACCGTCCAGAAATCGCACCCCTTATGGGGCAGTCGAGTCGACTTTCCGTTACCCAACTGGTCGTAATGGATAACGGCCCGGCCAGTGCTGGCGATGTCCTTGAACGCATCGACGTAATCGTGCGTACAACCGGGGCCGCCGTGCAGAATGACCAGTGGTGTGCCGGGACCGTGCAGGTCGCCTGTGATGCGATACCACGTCTGATAGTCGCCAAAGGGCGCAAAACCTTCCTTGATCGTCATATCTGCCATGTCGCCGGTCCCTGCTGGATAGTTTGGGGGCACCATAGCGCGGCGTCTTGCGCCTCATAACTATAGAAAATGATAGGTTTTGGCCGATAATCCGGTCAGTGGTCGAGTAAACGGTAGTGAACGGCACGCACCACCGCCTGCACACGGTTTTTTGCCCCCAGCTTCTGCATGGCCGAATTCAGGTGCAAGGTCACCGTAGCGACAGAGCGGTTGAGCTGATCGGCAATCTCCCTGGCCGTCAGGCCCTCGGCAGACCAGCTCAGGCATTCGCGCTCACGCGGGGTCAGCCTGATCGCATTGCATGAGCGTATTTTCTGGTCGAACAGCGGGTAGGCGACCTCCTGAAAGGCGTGAGCGAGCAGGCCAAACTCCGCCAGGCTCTGGCGGGCGTCCTCGAGGGCGACATCGCTGCCGTCCGTACACAGCCCGGTCAGCGTGGCGAAACCGCCCTTGGGCATGTGGATCGGCACCGTTACGCCACAGGTCATGTGTGAGTCATGCAGATAGCGCACCACCGGCTTGTGCATGTCGGTGATGAAGGTTTTCAGCACCGTCTCGGCCCTGGGCTGGTATGACCATACGAACGGCGAGACGCTGGCGACGGCCAGGTGTTGCACCGGATCGATCTGGTAATAGCCCTGACTGCACCAAAGCGCGTGCCAGTCCGCAGGTGTATTGCGCAATGAAAGCAGCGACGGGGTGATCAGTGCTCCATCATGGGACACTGGCACCGGGCTGTAGTCGTAGATCACGGCATCGAATCCGAGATCCGATGCCAGCAGCAGCGCGCAATCCATTTGCTGATCCAGCGTGGATGCAGACTGCAGCCGCGAATTGAAATCCGACAACCTGATATGCATGGCATGACCTCCTTTGTCATTGAGCCGATGTAGGGCTCTAATATAGCAATTAGCAAGGACGGTGCCACGCGTGCGTCCAGTCGGCTGCCAGTCCTGTAAAACCTATAAGAATTGCTAGCTGTCTGCGCTCGCCTTGCAGGATAGGGTTGATGCCATGAGCGTCGTCCGCAGAGGTGCAATGCAATGGGCTATGAACACAGGCCGGATGAGCTGAAAACAATCGAAGTCGACGGATGGTCAATGTTCGACTACAACTCTGCTCTGCCCTTTTACGTAGAGGGGGCGGCGGCGTACTTTCCGGTCCTGCTGAATTTTCTGTCACAGCATCGGGGCGTCTGATGAATCTGGGTCGTTATCGTTTCATTCTCCAGCGTCCGCTGCAGCTGCTGCCGGTGCTGTTCGGCATCAGCCTGGTCACCTTCATTCTGGTGCGTTCGATCCCCGGCGATCCGGCGCGCATCCTGCTGGGTTCGCGTTCCACACCACAGGCCCTGGCCAACATCCGCGCCCAGTATGGTCTGGATGAGCCTCTGTGGACACAGTACGTGTATTTCATGAAAAACCTGGTGCAGGGCGATATGGGCAAATCGCTGCTGTACAAGATAGACGTACTCAAGCTGATCAGCACACGGATCGAGCCCACCGTATTTCTGGTGTCGGGCAGCGTTCTGCTGGCGCTGCTGATTGCCGTGCCCTTGGCCACGCTCGCTGCGCGTAACAAAGGCAGTTGGAGCGACAACCTGATCCGCGTTTTTACCACCACAGGGCTGGGCATGCCGGCGTTCTGGCTGGGCATCATGCTGATCCTGCTGTTCAGTGTGCAGCTTGGCTGGTTTCCGGTGTCGGGCTACGGCAGCGACTGGCTGGACAAGGCCCATCACCTGGTGCTGCCCTGTCTGACCATCGCGCTGGCTCTGTCCGCGGTGCTGATTCGCAACCTGCGCGCGAGCATGCTCGTGGAGCTGCAAGCCGATCATGTGACGGCAGCCCGGGCGCGTGGCCTCAGTGAAGGGGCGCTGTTTCGGCGCCACGTGTTGCCCAATTCGCTGGTGCCTTCGATCAACCTGCTGGCGGTGAACATCGGCTGGCTGATCAGCGGCACCGTGGTGATCGAAAGCCTGTTTGCGATTCCCGGCATCGGTCAGTTGCTGGTGCGCGGCATCTTCAGCCGCGATTACATGGTGGTGCAGGGGGTGGCTATGGTGCTGGCCTGTGCCACGGTGATGGTGAACTTCCTCGCCGATGTGGCCACGGTAGCCATCGACCCGCGGGTAAATATCAAATGACCGTGGCCCATGCCGATCTTCGTCCGCACTGGCGTTCCCGGCTGCGTGTGCGTTTGCGCAACGGCCGGCTGGCGATGCTGCTGGGCGGTTCGTTACTGGGGGGCTGGCTGATACTGGCGCTGTTTGCACCATGGCTGGCACCTTACGACCCCATCTACCAGAACACCGAGCTGCGCATGCTTGCCCCGCACCTCGCGCATCCGTTCGGCACCGACAATTTTGGTCGCGACATTCTGTCCAGGGTGATCTGGGCGGCACGCGTCGACCTGCAGATCTGCGTGATCGGGGTGATCTTCCCGTTCATGATCGGGACCTTCGTCGGCGCCTTGTCGGGCTACATCGGCGGACGTTTCGACAACCTGTGCATGCGCGTGATCGACATCGTGCTGGCATTCCCGTTTCTGGTGCTGATGCTGGCGATCATCGCGATTCTCGGGCCAGGCCTGGGCAGCTTCTACATTGCCATGGCACTGGTGGGCTGGGTGTCTTATGCGCGGCTGATCCGCTCACAGGTCCTGGTGCTCAAGGAAAGCGATTTCGCCCTGGCGGCCAAGAGCCTGGGCTTTGGTCACCTGCGTATCCTGTTCCGCCATCTGCTGCCCAACGCGATGTTCGGCTCGATTGTGTTTTCTATGTCTGACGCGGTTCTGGTGCTGCTCAGTGGCGCATCGGTCAGCTACCTGGGCCTGGGTGTGCAACCACCGATGGCGGAGTGGGGGACCATGGTCGCCGAAGGGCAGGCGTTCCTCACTTCTGCGTGGTGGATCTGCACCTTTCCGGGCCTGGCCATCGTGACCTTGGCCATGGGCTTCAGCCTGTTGGCGGACGGCGTCGTCGAAACCCTGGGAGAACGGCAATGAGTACGCCCGTGCTGCAGGTCAGCGAGATGAGCGTGGTGGCGAGCCATCGCGGCCGCGAAGTGACGCTGGTCGACCGGTTGTCGTTCGACCTGCACCAGGGCGAGATCCTCGGGCTGGTCGGTGAAAGCGGCTCTGGCAAGACCATGGCCTGCCGGGCGCTGATGCAATTGATGCCGTCGCCGGATCTGCACGTGCGTGGCGGCTCGGTACGGCTCAATGATGTCGACCTGTTGAAGCTGGATGCCGCTGGAATGCGTGCCATGCGCGGGCGGCGTATCGGCATGATTTTCCAGAACCCCGCCAGCCATCTGGACCCGCTGATGCGTATCGGCGAGCAGATCGCCGAAGGTGTTCTTCTGCATCAGGGCGCATCGAAGCGTGAAGCCCGGGCGCAGGCGATCGATCTTTTGCGCCAGGTCGGTATTCCCGATCCGGCGTCCCGTGTGGATAACTTCCCCCATGAGTTTTCCGGTGGCATGCGCCAGCGCGCGATGATTGCCGTGGCACTGGGCTGTGGGCCGCAGGTCCTGATCGCCGACGAGCCGACCACCGCACTGGATGTGACGGTGCAGGCGCAAATCCTGCGTCTGTTGCTGGACCTGCGCGATCGTCACGGGCTGTCGTTGATCATGATCACCCACGATCTCGGCGTGGTGGCGCAAACCTGCGACTCGATTGCGGTGATGTACGCCGGTCGCCTGTGTGAGCACGGCAGCAAGCGCGATGTGCTCGCCCGCGCACGTCATCCTTACACCCACGGTCTGATCGAATGCCAGCCCGCCAGCAGCGCGGGCAGCGAACTGCTACGGACCATTCCCGGCCAGCCGCCCTTGCTCGACGCACTGCCCGGCGGCTGCCGTTTCCATGCCCGCTGCAGTCATGCAGGAGCAGACTGTCCTGACAGGCTACCGCTGATGCGGCCGATGGGCGTTGCCCATGCGGCGGCCTGTCACTACCCGTTGGTGCAATCGCGGGAGGCCGTCTCATGAGCGGCCCAATACTGCTGAACGTCAATGATCTGGTGGTGCGCTTCCCGGCACCCGGCTCGGGTTTCATGGGCCTCAACAAGCGTTGGGTGCATGCCGTCAACGGTGTGTCACTGAGCATTTGCGCGGGTGAAACGCTGGGGCTGGTCGGCGAGTCCGGCAGCGGCAAGAGCACGCTGGGCCGCGCCATTCTGCGCCTGAATGACATTACCTCCGGGCAGATCGTCTTCGATGACGTCGACATGGCCCAGGGCAGCGGTATCAATCTGCAACGCCTGCGCAGCGAAACCGCGATGGTCTTTCAGGACCCGTCCTCTTCGCTCAATCCGCGCATGACCATCGGTGCGACGCTGGCCGAGGTGCTTGCCGTGCAGCGCAAGGTCGCCACTTCCGACATTCCGGCGCGGGTCACCGAGCTGCTCGACATGGTCGGTCTGCGGCCCGAATTTGCCGAACGCAAGCCGGGTGCCTTGAGCGGCGGACAATGTCAGCGTGTCGGTATCGCTCGCGCGCTGGCCATCGAGCCACGGCTGATCATTGCCGACGAATGCGTGGCGGCGCTGGACGTTTCGATTCAGGGGCAGATCATCAACCTGCTGCTGGAGCTGCGCCAGCGCATGAACCTGGCGATTCTGTTCATCGCCCATGACCTGGCCATCGTGCGTCGCCTGTGTGATCGGGTGGCGGTGATGTACCTGGGCAGAATCGTTGAAGAAGGCCCGGTCGAGGATGTCTTTGTTTCGCCGCGCCACCCCTATACCGCGGCGCTGATTCAGGCGATTCCGGAAATCGATCCGGATCGTCCTTTGTCCGGCGAGCCGTTGCAGGGTGAGCCGCCAAGCCCCCTGAATTTACCCGACGGCTGCGCGTTTCATCCGCGTTGCCGGTTTGCCAGGCCGACCTGCTCCAGCGTCGCGCCACCGACCCGGCATGTCGGCCAGCAGCGCTACGACTGCGTGCTGGAAGCCCCGGTTTTTTGATCTCAACCTGTAACGACATCTGTCCCGACATCGACAAGGAGTTCATGCGTATGAAAGCTCGACCAATGAAAATGCTGACCGTCGCCATGCTGGCGGCCTGTTCCCTGGCGGCGGGCGTGGCCGAAGCTGCGGGCGTGCTGACCATCGGCCGTCGTGAGGATGGCACCACGTTCGACCCGATCAAAAGTGCGCAGAACATCGACAACTGGGTGTTTTCCAACGTTTACGACGTGCTGATCCGGGTCGACGACAAAGGCACCAAGCTGGTGCCGGGGCTGGCGGAAAGCTGGTCGATCTCGCCTGACGGGCTGACCTACACGCTCAAGATGCGTCCGGCCAAATTCTCCGATGGCTCGGACCTGACGGCCAGTGACGCGGTGTTCAGCCTGCTGCGAATCCGCGACGACAAGGGTTCACTGTGGAGCGATTCCTACAAGATTATCGACAAGGCCATCGCGACAGATCCGCATACGCTGGTGATCACGCTGAAGAATCCTTCGGCCTCGTTCCTCTCGCAACTGGCCCTGCCCAACGTGTCGATTCTCTCCGAGAAAGCCATGAAGAGCATGGGCGAAGAGGCGTATGCCGAGCAGCCTGTCAGCTCCGGCGCATTTACCGTGAAGGAATGGCGGCGCGGTGACCGGGTGATTCTGGCGAAGAACCCCAACTTCTGGGAAGCACCGAGCGTGAGCCTGGACGGGGTCGAGTGGATCTCGGTGCCGGACGATAACACCCGCACGCTCATGGTCCAGAAGGGCGAGCTCGATGCTGCGATATGGATACCGTTCTCGCGCATCGAAAATCTGCAGAAGGACCCCGATCTGGTGGTCCATCTCGACCCCTCCACCCGTGAAGATCATCTGCTGATCAACCACGAACACGGCGCATTGGCCAAGCCTGAAGTGCGCCAGGCGCTGGACATGGCCATCGACAAGAAATCGCTGGTCGATGCCGCCACCTTCGGGCTGGGCACCGTGGCCAATTCCTACATTCCTAAAGGCGCGCTGTACCACTACGCCGACAACCTGCAACGTCCTTATGACCCGGTGAAGGCCAGACAGATGCTGGCGGACGCCGGTGCGTCTGACCTGAAACTCAATTACGTGGTCAACGCGGGCAACGAGGTCGACGAGCAAATCGCGGTCATGCTGCAACAGCAACTGGCCAAGGTCGGCGTGACCACAACGCTGCAGAAAGTCGACCCGAGCCAGAGCTGGGACATGTTGATTGCCGGTGACTACGACATCTCCGTGATGTACTGGACCAACGACATCCTCGACCCGGACCAGAAGACCACCTTCGTGCTCGGCCACGACACCAACAATAACTACATGACCCGTTACAAGAACGACAAGGTCAAGGAGCTGGTCGCTGCCGCACGGGTCGAGATGGACCCGAAAAAGCGTGAGCAGATGTACATCGACCTGCAGAAAATGGCCAAGGCGGACGTCAACTGGATCGACCTCTACTACAGTCCCTACATCAGCGTGTCGCGCAAGAACATCGAGCACTTCGGCCAGAACCCGCTGGGCCGCTTTACGCTCGAAGAAACGGTCAAGAACTGAGATGAGCAGGGCGCCTGTCTGAACGGCAGGCGCTATTCAGCAACGCTTTCCGATGCCTATTCGGCCGGGAAACGTTAATTTGTATCCTCAGGTTTACCAGGCCTTTGACAGGTTCTGCCGGTGGTAAAATTGCGGCCTTTTTGCGCTGTACCCCCGCGGAGCTGTCATGCACAAACCCACCCCTCGTACCGAATCTCCGAATGCACTGGCGTTCATCACGCGTTTCTTCGCTGCTGAATCCGCTGGCGGGCTGGTGTTGATGGCAGCCGCGCTGGCGGCCCTGATCGTTGCCAACTCACCGCTGGCCGACAGCTACTTCGCCGCGCTGCACGCAGTGTTCGCCGGTTTGTCGGTTTCGCACTGGATCAACGACGGTCTGATGGCGATCTTCTTCATGCTCGTCGGCCTGGAGATCAAGCGCGAGGTGCTCGCCGGTCAGCTTGCCTCCTGGAGCCAGAGAGCCTTGCCGGGCTTTGCGGCGCTTGGCGGCATGCTGGTTCCGGCGCTGATCTACGTGGCCTTCAACTGGGGGCGGCCAGACACCATCGGCGGCTGGGCCATTCCGGCAGCGACCGATATCGCGTTCGCCCTGGGTGTGCTGTCACTGCTGGGCAAGCGCGTGCCGCTGTCGCTGAAGATCTTCCTGTCGGCACTGGCGATTCTCGATGATCTCGGCGCGGTGCTGATCATCGCGCTGTTCTACACCAGCGATCTTTCCATTCCCATGCTGCTCGCAGCGCTGGGCTCCATCGCCGTGCTCGTCGCGCTGAATCGTCTGGGCGTTAAAAAACTGCTGCCTTACCTCATCGTCGGCGCGCTGCTGTGGTTCTTCATGCTCCAGTCCGGTATCCACGCCACCCTCGCGGGCGTCGCGCTGGCGCTGTGCATCCCGCTGGGCAAACCCGATGAGGAGGCTCGCTCGCCGCTGCTGCACCTGGAAGAAAAGCTGCACCCGTGGGTGGCGTTTGCCGTCGTACCGATCTTCGGTTTTGCCAACGCTGGCGTGTCACTGTCAGGCATTACCGCCGACACGCTCGTGGACCCGGTCCCGCTCGGCGTTGCGCTAGGACTGCTGGTCGGCAAACAGGTCGGCATATTCGCCATGGCCGCGCTGGCGATTCGCGCTGGCCTGGCGCGCTTGCCGGATGGCAGCAACTGGGGCCAGCTTTATGGCGTCGCAGCCTTGTGTGGTATCGGCTTCACCATGAGCCTGTTCATTGGCGCACTGGCCTTCCCGGGCGCGCCGGAACTGGTCGATGAGGTCAAGGTGGGCGTGCTGATCGGTTCGGTGTTGTCGGCTGTGCTGGGTGTGGTGGTGTTGCGCAGGTTTGCGCAGCGGGGCTGAAGTTGCAGTAGTCCTTGGCACGATAGTTACAAGATTATCGTTCCTCACGCTCCAGCGTGGGAATGCCGTTCTGGACGCTCCGCGTCCGGGTAGCGGAGTCGGTGGCAGGGCGCAAACCGATCAGCAGGCCGTGAAGTTGATTCTGGATCGGATGTCCATGATCTGATCGCAATCCGACATACAGAAACCTCACGGCATGTCGATAAAGAAGTGACATGCCAGGGACTCGGCAAATCCGACTTTATTTTGAGAGCCCACAGCATGCTTCACCTGTTCAGCCCCCGTCGTGACAAAAAGGCCCTTCAGCAACTTATTTCCTCGCTCAAGGGCGGCACTGAGCCCGCGGTAGGGGGATGTGCTGAAAAAAGTGCGGTACTGGAATGCTGGAGCTCGCTGAGCACCCAGCGTCGTCTCGACGAGCAACGTATTGCCGCGCTTGAGCAAGAACTGGAAACCGCCCGCCATCTGTTGGGCGAAGCCTCTGCTTCGGCTGCCGCTTATGAAACCCGCTTTGATCTGGTCAACCGTGCGTCAAGTGAAGGCCTCTGGGACATGGAGGTGGTCGCGGGCGATCCGGTCAACCCGAACAATCGATTCTGGTGGTCGCAGCAATTTCGCACATTGCTCGGTTTCAACGACGAGCGCGATTTCCCCAACGTACTGGCGAGCTGGGCAGACCGGCTTCATCCTCAAGATAAACAAGCCTCGCTGGACGCATTTGCCAAACACCTGAATGACCGTTCCGGCAACACGCCGTATCGGATCAAGAATCGTCTGGCGATGAAGGACGGCACCTACCGCTGGTTCTATGCCCAGGGCGAAACATTAAGGGATGCGCGCGGAACGCCGCTGCGGGTCGCCGGTTCTCTTCGGGATATTCACGATGAGCTTGAGCGTGATCTTGAACACGATGTGATCATTACTCGCTTCGAACTCGCTCGGGAGATGCTCTCCGACGGTCTTTGGGACATGGAAGTCATTGCCGGTGACCCGGTCAATGCGCGCAATCCTTTCTGGTGGTCCCCCCAGTTCAGGCGCCTGCTGGGTTTTGAAACGGTCGAAGAGTTTCCTGACGTACTGGATAGCTGGGCGTCACGGCTGCACCCTGAAGACAAGGAGCGCAGTCTGACGGCATTCGGTGCGCACTTGAATGACCGGACTGGCAAGACGCCGTTCGATATCGAGTACCGCCTGAAGATGAAAACCGGCGAGTACCGCTGGTTCCGTGCGCGCGGCCAGACTCGGCGCAATCCCGAAGGTGTTCCGCTGAGGGTGGTCGGTGCGTTGGTGGATGTGCATTTGAAACATGAGCAGGACGCTCTTCGCGATACCGAAGCACAGCATCAGAAAAACCTGGAAGAGAACATCGCTCAACTGACCCAGATAGTTGGCACTATCCAGAGCATTGCCAGCCAGACCAACCTTCTGGCGCTCAATGCGGCAATCGAGGCTGCGCGCGCCGGTGAGGCAGGGCGGGGCTTTGCGGTTGTGGCGGATGAAGTCCGCAAGCTGGCGACCAGAACGACCGAAGCGACGGAGCAGGCGGCAAGCATGATGAGCCGCTGATAAAACCAGCGTTCGCTGGTTGATAGCGGCAAAAAAAACGCCTCCGCAAGGGAGGCGTTTTTTCAACTCAGCACATCAGATACATCAGGCCAGGTCGAAGCGGTCCAGGTTCATCACCTTGGTCCAGACTGCCACGAAGTCGTTGACGAACTTCTCGTGTGCATCCGAGCTGCCATACACTTCGGAAATCGCACGCAGTTGAGCATGCGAGCCGAAGACCAGATCGACACGGGTGCCGGTCCATTTCACTGCGCCAGTCTTGCGGTCACGGGCTTCGAACGTATCGGTGCCACCCGCAGTCGCTTTCCACTCCACGCCCATGTCCAGCAGGTTCTTGAAGAAGTCGTTGGTCAGGGTGCCCGGCTGATCAGTGAAGACGCCATGCTTGCTCTGTCCGACGTTGATGTTCAAGACCCGCAGGCCGCCCAGCAGCACAGTCATCTCCGGTGCCGTCAGGGTCAGCAGTTGCGCCTTGTCGACCAGCAACGATTCTGCCGAGACCTTGTAATGCCCCTTCTGGTAATTGCGGAAACCATCAGCGATCGGCTCGAGGAAGCTGAACGACTCAACATCGGTCTGCTCCTGAGACGCATCGGCACGGCCCGGTGCGAACGGAACGGTGACGTGCTGGCCTGCATTTTTTGCAGCCTGCTCGACACCTGCGTTACCGGCCAGGACGATCAGGTCGGCGATTGAAACCTTCTTGCCGCCCGACTGAGCTGCGTTGAATTCGCTCTGAATACCTTCAAGGGTCTTCAGCACGCCTGCCAGTTGCTCAGGCTGGTTGACTGCCCAATCCTTCTGCGGAGCCAGACGCAGACGGCCGCCGTTGGCACCACCGCGCTTGTCCGAGCCACGGAAGGTAGAAGCTGCCGCCCAGGCCGTCGACACCAGCTGCGAGACCGAAAGGCCCGAAGCGAGAATCTTGGCCTTGAGTGTGGCCACATCCTGATCATCCACCAACGCATGATCAACGCTTGGAATCGGGTCTTGCCACAGCAGCTCTTCGGCCGGTGTTTCCGGGCCGAGGTAGCGGGCAAGCGGGCCCATGTCACGGTGAGTCAGCTTGAACCAGGCGCGGGCGAACGCGTCGGCCAGTTGCTCAGGGTTGTTCAGGAAGCGACGGGAGATCTGCTCGTAAGCCGGATCGAAGCGCAGCGCCAGGTCAGAGGTCAGCATGCTTGGTGCATGACGCTTGGATGGATCGTGGGCATCCGGAATCTTGCCGGCGCCTGCGCCGTTCTTCGGCGTCCATTGATGCGCGCCTGCCGGGCTCTTGGTCAGTTCCCATTCGAAGCCAAAGAGGTTTTCGAGGTACTCGTTGCTCCATTTGGTTGGCGTCGAAGTCCAGGTCACTTCCAGGCCGCTGGTAATGGTGTCGCCACCCTTGCCGCTGCCGAATTTGTTTCTCCAGCCAAGACCCTGTTCTTCCAGGCCGGCTGCTTCAGGCTCCGGACCAACGTTGTCGGCAGGGCCGGCACCGTGGGTCTTGCCGAAGGCATGACCACCGGCGATCAGCGCCACGGTCTCTTCGTCATTCATCGCCATGCGACCGAAGGTTTCACGGATATCCCTTGCCGAAGCAACCGGATCCGGCACACCTTCAGGGCCTTCAGGGTTCACGTAGATCAAGCCCATCTGCACGGCGGCAAGCGGGTTTTCCAGATTACGTTCGCCGCTGGCGGTACGGCTTTCTTCGTTGGCGTGATTCTCCGGCTCGGCCACCAGCGTGCCGTCGCCCGGTTGCTGCATTTTCTTCTGCGCGCCGTAGCGTTCTTCACCACCCAGCCAGGTGGTCTCGGAACCCCAGTACACGTCCTCTTCCGGTTCCCAGACATCCGCGCGACCACCGGAGAAACCGAAGGTCTTGAAGCCCATGGACTCCAGCGCGACGTTACCGGTCAGCACGATCAGGTCAGCCCAGGAGATCTTGCGGCCGTACTTCTGCTTGACCGGCCAGATGAGGCGGCGAGCCTTGTCCAGGCTGACGTTGTCGGGCCAACTGTTGAGCGGCGCAAAACGTTGCTGACCGGCACCTGCACCGCCACGACCATCGCCTGTCCGGTAAGTACCGGCGCTGTGCCAGGCCATACGGATGAACAGCGGGCCATAGTGGCCGAAGTCTGCCGGCCACCAGTCCTGGGACTGGGTCATGACGTTACGCAGGTCCTGTTTGACCGCTTCGATGTCAAGGCTCTTGAACTCCTTGGCATAGTCGAAATTCTCGCCCATCGGGTCGGAGAGCGTGGAATGCTGATGCAGAATTTTCAGGTTCAGCTGCTTGGGCCACCAGTCACGGTTGGTGGTGCCGCCGCCGGCAGCGTGGTTGAAGGGGCATTTCGATTCAGTTGACATGCTTGATACACCTTTTTGTCATTTGCATCCGGCCATCCAGTCCACTCGTGGGACCTCAGACAATGATGACGGAACTCAACAGCACTGGGTTCATGCCGGCCGCTCGGTGAACGATCAGGCCAGCTCTACAGATACGCGGCACAGCGATCGTCAGATTGCTGCGAGCCGAGCCCACAACGTGCATAGCAGACTTGAGCTCATTGTTATCTCCTTATCAGGGTGAAACCGCACGACTTTCGCCGATGCTTATGCAGATTAGCCTTCTTCACGAAGATTTCTAATAGAAAGAACATTACGGGGCGATAGGCAGACTCTGGAAGCGCTGTCATCAAGGCATCAAGCGGCTCTGCTAATCTGCTCAGCCCATGAGACCGCAGGCCAGGCTTAGCCCATGATCACGATTCGCAGCATGACCCTGGACGACTACGATGCGGTCATCGAACTGATGCGCAGCACGCCAGGCATCTCCCTGCGCGACGCCGATTCGCGCGAAGCGACCGCTCGCTACCTCGAACGCAACCCCGGCATGAGCTTCGTCGCCGAGGCGGGGGACACCTTGTGCGGCTGCGTGATGTGCGGGCATGACGGGAGACGCGGTTATCTGCAGCATCTGATCGTGCTGCCCGAGTATCGCCGGCGGGGGATTGCCCATGAGCTGGTCGAACGCTGTCTCGAGTGTCTGGAGGCGCTGGGTATTTACAAGTGTCACCTGGACGTCATGAAGAGTAATGAAGCGGCCGGACGTTATTGGCAGGGGCAGGGATGGACATTGCGGGAGGATATCGATCGGTATTCGAAGGTGCGGCGGGGCGGGAATGTTTGAAGGGGAAGACGGGTGCTAGGCATGCGTAGGCTTTTCAACTGATTGCGTCGCTTGATTGTGCTTTGTCGTGCTGACAGCGTTCGATGAAACTATCCTGCCTTCAAAGGCGATACATGTTCTGCCACTGCGCTTGGCGTAATACAGGTTTTCATCGGCCTCTTTCAACAGGTCATTGATCGTTTCAACCCGCGACAAGCTCGCCACACCGGCACTGAATGAATAGGGCACTTGAGCCGCTTCATCATGTTGCGCGAGCATCAATAACCCTTCCAGTGCATGTATAGCGTCTGTGGCGTTCGCCGCCGATAAGATCACGCCAAACTCTTCCCCACCCAAACGACCGAAGCTGATGAGCCCCTTTGTGCTTTTCAGCAGTGTTGCAAAACTGATAAGAACATTGTCACCCACGTCGTGACCATGGGTGTCGTTGATACTTTTAAAGTGATCCAGATCAAGCATGGCAAACCACAACGACGATTTATCAGCAGATGCCAGCGCGGTATTCAGACCGGCAACCAGTGCACGACGGTTGGGGGCGTGCGTCAGGGTGTCGGTTTCGGACAGTTCCTGATAACGGTCCCTGGCTGCCATGGTCTGCATGATAAGGCTCAGGAAGGTTGCATTCAGGCAGCCGCCCAGTAACGTCGAGCTGATCAGGAACACATAAAACAGAGGTACATGATCGACGCCGACGGCCGTCAGGTCCGTTTGCCACATGATCAACCAGATCAGCGCAGCCGCGGCGATGTAATCAATAAACTTGACGAAGAATACGCTCATTCCCGTGATGAGCAGGGAGGTGACCACCAGCCCCCACATCGACGCTTCCTCGCCCATGCGGTCGATCTGTTCATTGAACAGAAAGGTCAGTGATGCCATGTAAATGATGCCGAACAGGCGCCACGCCAGCATGCTCCTGCTATTGGACGTGACAATGATCGACAGCGCCGCCCCCGCCAGCGCGCAGCAGATGAATATATCCAGTGATCGATCAATGGACGGATTCAGACACCAGCTGATAACCCAACTGAAAAGACCGATCAATTGAGACAGCTTCAAGGGTACGAAAATAGAGTTTTTCAGGTTTCTTCTTTGCGGCACGTGCAGTTTTCCATACTGATGCCAGCCGAACCGTTATCGACGGCACACGCCTTGGTCGAACAGGGTGATGATATATGGCCACTATACGTGATTGTCAGATGAGCGGGATGGCCGCTGGTCTTGCGGTGGGCAGTGCGCGCAGGCCTTGTTGAATGAGGGGCAGGGCAGCGGCCGGTCTGGTCTACAGTTGCTTGCGCAGCCAGACGTAGCCCTATGGTCAGATGTAGGCCGCATGGGCGCTTCCGCCCTGGCCCATGAATGCGGGCAATACGAAGATTGCCTATCTCCCTGCTCTTGAGGTGGGTCAGCCCTGTTGCCATTGGAATTCCATCGACGCGGGCCAGGTAAATAATCTTTTTCCACCCAGGATCTGTATTTGTCCGAGGTTGACAGTGTTACGAAATGCTCAGCCAATCCGATAAGTTTTGCAACGCAAAGGGACAGGAGACGTTGAATAAAATCCCACGCAGACGTGAGACGCTTGAAACCTTAGACGTAAAGTGAGTTATTTAGAAAACAGCACACTGGAATAGGCGCAACGTCGTCAGCTATATCGATCTATAAACCTGCTCGCCTAAAGCATTCTCGCCTAAAAGACGAGCGTCCGGTTTCAACCGGTCATCATGAATTTAATTTGTTCGCGTTGCTAAAGATTAGTTCATGGCTACGCTCAATTATCATGAATAACACTTGAGCGCCAGGCCCCTCACTCTGAGAGGTGGCAATGTATTTTCGACTGTAATTGTGACAGTGCTTTCATAGCCCCAAACACAGCCATGTGTGCGAATTTAATTATAAGGATATTTCCATGGGTCTTAATAGATTGTCCAGAATAAAACGCTTGTCAGCGCGTGCGGGGCTGGATTCATTGGCTGCACAGGCGTTGATATCCCCCGCAGCCTTTCGCAACAAGCTATCGACGAGTGGTTTATCATTCCGTGAGGTCGATGAGCTGTATGAATCAGCCCGTGAAGAGCGAGAGGCGGCGCTAATTTACGAGAAATGCTTGCTGGCTCGCTCCTCTCCATTGCTGAAAAACGCAGTGCGTTTGGGCATCAACCCTCCGGACGCATCGCTACGTGATTATGAAGAGCAGTTTGGTCATCGCGCCAGTAGCTATACCTTGCCAGGCTCTGTGTCATCAATGTTCTCCCCAGCGGCCTACCTTTCGGCTCTCTACCGGAATGCTCGCGGCCTGTACCCGGAAGAGTCGCCTTATCACATTGACAAGCGCCGGCCCGACCTGAAGGGGTTATCACTCAGTCAAAGCAATATGAACAAGGAGGTTTCTGCGCTATCGCTCTCGAACGAGGTGCTGATGACCTTGGCTGGAGAGTCGCTGAAGCTGGATGTAACGGCAGAGGGTCAGGGGTCGGTATTGGAATGGCTGTCTACGTATCGACTCAGTGGCTCGACACCGTATCATCACCCCCATGCCCGTTTGCGTCAGAGTCAGATACAGAAGGATCCCAAGTTTAAACAGTTGGCGGCTAACCCTCGAGTAACGGGTTTGTTTTCCGGGGCCACCATGGCGGGAATGGCGTTTGATATTTCCCCTGAGGTGTACGCTATATTGACGGAGGAAGTAACGGCGGGAAGCGCTGATGAGTTATACGCCAGAAACTTCGGCACTATTGATCCGGAGACGTTGATCACGCCACAGAGTCTGCGTCGTTATTACGGACTTAGTGATGAGGAAGTGGCGCTATTTTCAACAGATTATGCCAATGGGGAGGAGGGGGCTGAAGAATACATCAACAATTTATTGGTGACCAGGATAGGGGATAAGATTTATCGTCTACAAAGCGGACATCCTACGAATACGTTAAACTACGCTTGGTTACTGCCTCAGGCGGACGGAACGTGGTTGTTGAAATTCAGTTTTAGTGATGCTCAGCCTGGTTATGATATTTTTCAGGTGAGAGTTGATACTGCAGACGCTATCATATATGAAGAAAACCAGGAGTGGGGGGATTTTGTTCCTGGGCAATCGTATACGGTAAGCATTGAGGCTTCGGATCTTCTGCAGGGTGAATTTACAATGTCCCTGCGACGTTATCATTATAACGGCTCCTATGTGGGTGGGGTCGTAAGTTATAATGTAAATATTATTGATTCGTTCCAGTTTTACGTGCTTAAATTGAATAAGGCCATACGCCTGTGGCGTGCCACGGGTCTGCATCCTAAAGGCTTGGAAGTCATTGTCAATAGCGTTAATCCTGTTAATATCACCGATGAGACTTTGCAGTTACTGTTTCAGGTTCAGCGATGCGTACAGCGCTATGGCGTTGAGCCTGAAGAAGCCTTGGTTCTCTGCGGAGGACTACTGTCCAACAACAGTTATGACGATAATCAAAGTCTGTTTGATCAGGTATTTAATAGCCCGCCGCTAAATGGCGAGACGTTCGCGCCCTCAACGACCCCAATAAACCTGTTGCCGGCGAACGCTACCGACAACACTGTTGAAAAAGCTATTTTGAAGCGCGCGCTTAACGTTGACGACGTGGGGCTGTTTGCCTTGCTCAGGATTTTTGACAACGCCGCCTCTTCAGGCGTATTGACTCTTAATCTCAAAAATTTGTCAGCGATGTATGCCCTGAGCCGCTGGGCCCAACTCCACGCGTTAAGTGTGACGGAGCTAGAACAATTATTGAAGGCTGCTGGCTTGCCTAGGCTCACCTCCGAGCTGGAGAATACTCAGCTATGGTCAGGCTGGTTGCAAAACGTCGACAGCCTGACGCAGTGGCTGAACTCGCGAAAACTGTCCGTGGCCGACCTTGATTTGTTAACGCGCCCGACATTTACGCAGGCGGCTACCACCGAAATTTTGGCGCTGTTGGACGAGCTTAAGGGTGTGATAAGTGCTCATCCTGACGCCGATACCTTGGAAAAGCGTATCGCCCTTCTAGCACCCGTTTTGGTTTCGTCTTTAGCGCTACCGTCCGCCCCAGTGGCTGAATCGGTTCTTGCTTGGGCCAATGGCCTCCAGCCAGCTGAGTGGACCGTGGATCAATTCTGGGACGCGGCGGAGACCGACGATGATAGCGTCGTTGCGTTTTGCTACGGTCTAGCGCAGTTGGCATTGATTTATCACGCCACAGGTATCAATCCTCAAGCCTTTTCATTGTTTGTAGCCACTCCTGCCCGGCTCTTGGGTCCTGTACCAGAAGTTGCGGTGTTGCCGCGTGCTTTGGCAACGGTACAAGCGCTTTGCAACTTCAGTGCCTGGCTAAAAAGCCTGGGTGATGGAGCGTCTGCCGTGCTGGCAGCCTTTGTGGCCGACACCCTCACTCCGGCTGATCTTGCAAGGGCGCTGAATGATGATGCGACAAGGTTCGAGCAGGCTACCAGGCAAGCCTATGCTAATACTCAAGCAGCTTCAGAAACGAAACTCAGTGCCTGGTCGGAGATCGACGTCGTGCTGCAGTGGGCGGCGTTGAGCACCACCTTTGGTGTGACACCCGTGAATATCGGGCAGCTTCTTGCGCTGAACTATACCGCAGGTAACCAGCCGCCATGGGACGACTGGGTGCGCGTTGCGGATGCGTTCACGGCAGGGCTGACACCCTACGAGACCAAAGGCATGGAGGCCGCTTTGGCCTCCGGACTGAGCGCCGCCCTGTGTGGCTATCTGCTCAAGTCCGGGATGACTGCCCAGTTGGCAAATAATTCTCGTGAAGGGCTCTATCAATACCTACTGTTAGACAACCTCAACGGGCCACAGGTAATGACCTCTCGCGTGGCTGAAGCCATCGTGAGCGTACAGACATTTATACAGCGGACCTTAAGTGCCGCCGAGTCACAAGGTACCGTAGATAAGGCGGCAGTCACGGGGCAATTCTTTACCGACTGGGAACGCTATAACCAGCGCTACAGCACCTGGGCAGGCGCGGCGAAGTTGGTCTACTACCCGGAAAACTATGTCGATCCCACGGTGCGTCTGGGCCAGAGCGGCATGATGAATACGATGCTGCAAACGTTGGGGCAGGCGCAACTCAATACCGATACGGTAGGGGACGCCTTTAACACCTACCTCAACAGTTTTGAGGAAGTGGCCAACCTCAGGGTGATCAGTGGCTATCACGATAACCTTGACGTTCATGAAGGGAAGACCTACTTCATCGGTACGAACCAGAGCGAAGTGCGTGAATTCTACTGGCGCAGCGCGGACGAAGGCCGGCGCAGTGAGGACGGGCAATTAGCGGCGAACGCCTGGACCGACTGGCGCAAGATTGAGTGTGCCGCACAGCCGTGGGGGGATTGCATCCGGCCGGTGATTTACAAATCGCGCCTTTATCTCTGCTGGTTAGAGCGAAAAGATGTCACTCCACCTAAGGCGGACGGCTCGCCGGGCGATCCAAAGATGTTTGATTACGCCATCAATATTTCCTACCTACGTTACGACGGTAACTGGACGTCACCGAAAATCATTGATGTGACCGAGGAGGAAAATGGCTTTGCGGCTGGCGGTAAGCCACCAGGGATTTATTGCACGAGTTTTGACGCAGAAACAACCATGGCAGTGCTGCTCTATAGAAAAGCAGATAGTTATGCGGATCAACTGCCAGTTCAAGCGGATATGCGTTTAGTCTACATTTATGAAGACATGGCATCGGATCAAAGACAAAGCTCTGCTGAAACTTTTCTTTCGTCTATGAAGTATGAGCTTGATCCCACTGAAGGCAACGTTGTCAATAATAAATATACTCACGGGTTGAGTTTGGGGGGCGAGTCAGTTCATGGATTATATGAACGGAATTATGATATCTCAGTCAGTTATGGAAGTTATACGCTCGATGTCAATGGATCTGAGGCTGTCGCGAAAATTTCCATACGTAAGCGGATTACGCTGGTGCCGAGAATTCCCAACCCGTTAAGGCTGCTGTATGAATACTATAGTTCGTTCGCTGAAACACCCTTTCTTCGCGCCCTGAGCTCTGACGACGGCAAGATATGGTTCGTCAGGCAGGGAGGGAAGATATATTTAGCGCTGAGTACTATTTTAACATGGGGAGTTCCTCTTTCTGTCTGGGTGTACTACGGTGATGCACATGCCAGGTTGTTAGTGCGTGAAGATGCTGTGAGTGCTGTGACGTTTGTGCTTGCGGTTTACAATGATCCGTATCCTGATTCGATGCTTTGTCCGAGTCCCGCAGGATTTACTGTAATGATACAACTTGTTACGGGTAGTTATCAATTTGATACGCCGCCTCAGTGGATGGCGAATCCTTTTTACCCTTTTTCTTTCGATCTTCTTCAGTTAAATGTTTTTGATGTCAACGGACCTCAGGCTTTTTTGGCCGGAGATTATGTAAGTGCTCTTCCTCCCTTTGATATAAGTGGAATGGTTTTTGACTTTGATGTTAGCAATGTGTCGATTAGTAAAGAATGGGGTGTCCTTCCCTCTTATGATGTGGCGTTCAGCTTCAGCATTGGCGGGGTTGACAGTGATGATCGTATACAGTGGATTGTTCCCGTTACTCGAAATGCATCTGATTCAAAAAACATCATCAAAATAAAAAACACCCCTGAAAAAGCTCAGTATATGGAGTTCGACGCCTGTCGCACGCGCCTCAATACACTGTTTGCACGCCAATTAGTGGAAAGGGCTGCTGCAGGCATCGACACGATTCTTAGCTACGAGACGCAAGAGATTCAGGAGCCTCAATTGGGGGCAGGTTTCTTCACCACGCTCACACTCCCGATCCATAAGCCCGGTGTACACGGCGATGAGCCTTGGGTAAAAATTTACTACAACTATTTTCTTGCTGTTAATGATAGCTATTTGGCGTGGTCCGGTAGTCTTAGTGCTACGAGTACAACAGTGGTGAATCTATTTATACCCTATCCCGATGGCGGTTGGTTCACAACGAACGAGGTTCATCTGCGTTTACAATACAAAGAGGCTGACTACAATGGTCTAAATTCCCAGAGTGTTTGGTTGCTCTATGCGCCTGATACTGGAGTGGCTACTGTCAGCAGGCCTGGAACCAATTCTCTCTCAGAAGACATTGTCAAAAGTGTTACTGTTAAATCGCGTAGCACCGTGCCAATGGACTTCTCAGGCGCCAATGCCCTGTATTTCTGGGAGCTGTTCTACTACACCCCAATGATGGCGGCGCAACGCTTCCTTCAAGAACAACAGTTCACATTGGCGGACCCATGGCTACGTTATGTATGGAGCCCATCAGGTTATGTTGTTCGCGGTCAGCATGTCGACCGTAACTGGAACGTGCGCCCACTTCAAGAGGACACCAGTTGGAACGACGCCCCACTCAAAGCTGTAGATCCTGACGCAGTGGCGCAAAACGACCCTATGCACTACAAGGTCGCTACCTTCATGCGGGCGTTGGACTTGCTTATTGCGCGAGGCGACGCTGCCTACCGTAAGCTTGAGCGAGATACCCTCGCCGAGGCGAAAGTCTGGTACAGCCAGGCTCTGAACCTGCTGGGGGAACAGCCTTACATCCGCGCCAATGCGCTATGGGCTGAGCCATCGTTGGGCGAGGCATCCTCTGAGGCGTTGGCTGAGCAACACTTGACCGTATTGAGCTTGCTGCGTGACGGGCGAGTCGAAACCCTTAAGTCGATGGCATCGACAAAAACGGCAGCGGCGAGTGCCTTGTTCCTGCCGGAAATCAACGAGGTCATGCAGGGCTACTGGCTAACGTTGCGCCAACGGATGTACAACTTGCGGCATAACCTGACGCTGGACGGCCAGCCGCTGCTGTTGCCGCTATTCGCCAAGCCGGCGGATCCAAAGGCCCTGCTCAACGCTGCAGTGGCGGCGGAGAGTAGTGGCGGGTCAGATCTCCCCGTGACATCTCTCCCTCTGTGGCGCTTCGAGCCGATGCTCGACAGTGCTCGCGGTTTGGTGTTCCAGCTCATACAGTTCGGTAATGCTGTTCTGGGTGTGCTTGAACGTCAGGATGCAGAGTCGCTGAACGCCTTGTTGCAAAATCAAGGCACTGAGCTGATGGCTAGCACTATCCAGGTACAAGAAGGCACGCTCAGAGAGCTGGAGGCTGAAAAAAAGGTCCTTTCTCGTTCCAAAGACAGTGCACAGCGACGATTTGACAGTTACTCCCGCTTATATGATGAAGACATCAATTCCCGCGAACGCCTGTCTATAAGTTCACTAGAAAGCGCCAAATCGCTTGGTGCTGGAGCTAAGGCGGCGTATATAGCCGCTGCGGCTTTGGATCTTGCCCCCAACATCTTTGGGCTGGCCAATGGTGGTATGAAGTTTGGTGCTGTCGGCACCATGGCGGGGCTTGGTATCTCTATAAGTGCTGAAAATCTAATGATGGATAGCTCGCGCATTTCCCAGGAAGAAATCTACCGTCGCCGGCGCGAGGAGTGGGAAATCCAACGTAACAATGCAGAGGGCGAGATCCAGCAGATAGAGGCCCAGCTAGCATCGCTCGAGGTGCGCCGCGAGTCTACTGAACTGCAGAAAGCGCATCTGGAGATGCAACAAGGACAAGCACAGGCGCAGTTAGACTTTCTGCAAACCAAGTTTAGTAATAGCGCTCTTTACAGCTGGCTGCGTGGTCGGTTGGCAACCATTTACTTCCAGTTTTACGACCTGGCGGTGTCTCGTTGCCTGATGGCCGAAAAGGCGTGGCACTGGGAGAGTGGCAAGAGCGATACCTACATTCGCGGTGGTGGATGGCAGGGTACCTGGGCTGGACTTACCTGCGGCGAAGGACTTATGCTCAATCTGGCGCAATTGGAAACTGCCCGGATGAAGTGGTCTAAACGCGCGCTTGAAATCACACGGACAGTTTCGCTGGCTGATTTTTACCGCAGCACATTGGCAGAAACCGATCAATTTGAGCTGTCAGCAGCGGTGTCGGCGTTGCTGAACGGGGATACGCCCCCAGAGGGCAGCGCCGAGCGTGTCAGGCTGGACGAAAGCGGCGCGTTAACGGCTTCAATTACACTGGCAGATCTGAATATAGTTGATGACTACCCCGGCGGGCTGGGAGATCAGCGCCGAATCAAACAGGTCAGCGTATCACTGCCCGCCTTGTTGGGGCCTTATCAGGATATTCAGGCGGTACTCAATTACACCGGCGGGGGGAACGTTTTACCGCCGGGTTGCGACAACATGGCAATTTCGCGAGGAGTGAATGACAGCGGTCAGTTTCAACCCGACTTTAATGACCCACGTTGGTTACCGTTTGAAGGGGCAGATATCAGGGAGGGCAGCATGATAATCAGCTTCCCGCAGGCCGAAACGAAACAGAAGGCGCTGCTGGAAAGCCTGAACGATATCATTTTGCACATCAACTACACGATCCGCTCTTTATAGTCTCCCTGGCTGGACCCGCCTGCAAAGGGGCGGGTCCTTTGGGGAGTCGTATGAGTGACCCGGTGTTAGTAGCATGGCTGCACCCCGGTGCTTCTTAGGTCATCATTCGCAGTGCTGGTCGCTTGCCCGTGCGCTTCCAAAAGCTCGCATCAGGTGCATTGGAATACCAGTTGGAGCGTCAATACCAATAGAACTCCAAAAGCGTCGAAACCCCTGTATTTTTCTGGATTGCAGACACAAAAAAGACGCCCTAGGGCGTCTTCATTTGCAATTTGGTGGAGCCGGGGGGATTTGAACCCCCGTCCGCCAGTACTCCGCTGTCGGTACTACATGCTTAGCCGTGTCTATTAAGTTAACCCTCAGCGACCCGACGGGCAGGGTGCTTTGGGCGAGTTGTGTAAGTTTTAGTCGCTTCGTCCACAACGTACTAGGCGACGATCCTGTTCTATATGACAATCATTTCGGGTTTACAGGCATCCCCTGATGATTGCTGGAGCCGAAGCTACCAGAAGGAAGGCTAGCACCGCTTACGCGGCGAGAGCGTATTCCCCGTAGGTTTCGTCATTGGCAACTATAGAAAGTTGCAACAGTGGATTTACGAGTTCTGTTACCAACTCGGCATGCACCTAAAGTTTCATCACCGGCGTCGAATCCAAATCGGCCCCGAGACTGCTTTCGCAATCGCTGGGGCGCAGTGTACGCCAATTGGCGTGGCACGTCGACCCGTCTACTGCAATCGTTCAGGCCAGCCTGGCTGGCCTGCTCGAAGCTTTACTTGGCGCCTTCGCTGCCCGAACCGGTGTTGTTCAATGACGTGATAGCTTTCTGAGTGATCTCAATGCATTTTTTCTCGTCTTTTTGAGCTTGGGCCGCCTTAGCGTTCTTCACCGTGGTTTCGAGCATGTCCGTGTTTCCGGTGCTCAGGTTTGTGTTGGTAGAGTCCACAGAGTTTTCAAGAGTCTTGATATTGGCAGAGCACAAATCATCGGCGGCAAAAACCGGCGAAGCCAACAGGGCGGCGCTGAGGAACAATCCAGTGAGGGCGGTACGCTTCATGTGTTTCTCCTTAATAACCTGTGGACTCGGTATGTCCGGTGTTTGAGGCCGTCGCCCGAGGGGTTTGAAAGCCCGTTTAACAGCTGGGCCTAAAGGATTGACTGTGGCGTAACGCAGGCGTTCTATTTTATTTTCGCAATACTGCGAAATAGCCACATTGCGCATTCAAGCACCAAAATGAGGCGATCTTCGCTTGGAGGTATCGAACGGCTTGACGCGGGGAGTGGCGCGGGGTATGCGGGTAGAGGGGTAGATATGAAGTGCCAAATGTCCGGGGCTGGACATTTGGCACACGCCAGCGCCAGGAACTAGTCTTCCTTGCCTTTGGAGCGCACGGCACGCTGCAGCTCACGGTCCGAATCGCGTTCGCGTTCGGTGTGACGCTTGTCGTATTCCTTCTTGCCTTTACCCAGCGCAATTTCGCACTTGACCAGGTGCTCCTTCCAGTAGACGGAAAGGGCCACGCAGGCATAGCCTTTCTGCTGAACCGAGCTGGTGAGCTTTTCGAGCTCGCGCTTGTTCAGCAGCAGTTTGCGGGTGCGTGTCGGGTCAGCGATGACGTGTGTGCTGGCAGTCTTGAGAGGCGTGATGTGGCAACCCATCAGCCAGGCCTCGCCATCCTTGAGCAGCACATAACTGTCGACCAGCTGTACCTTGGTGGCACGCAGGCTTTTTACTTCCCAGCCAGACAGGACCAGACCGGCCTCGAACTTGTGTTCGATGAAGTAATCGTGACGCGCTTTCTTATTCTGCGCGATGGTCCCTGTAGGGTGTTTCTTGAGCTTAGCCATAGGGGGCGCATTATAGGCAGTTGCATCAATGTCGGCTACGGGAAAGCGCGTGCTTGAGCACAAAGGTTGAATCCCGGACAATGCGCGATCTTTTTTGGCTGGGCGTTTCGATAATGTCGACGGACAAGGTTTCGGTCCACGGTAGCTGGGCAAGCCGCTGGGTGTTCATCCTGGCTGCCACCGGCTCTGCTGTGGGGCTGGGCAGTATCTGGAAATTTCCGTACATGGTCGGTGCCTATGGCGGCGGTGCATTTGTACTGGTTTTTCTGGCGTGCATCGCGCTGATCGGTATTCCGGTCATGATCGCCGAGACGCTGATTGGTCGTCGTTCCCGGCTCAGTCCTGCGAATGCGCTCAAGACGCTGGCGCAGGAAGCGGGGCATTCGCCGCGCTGGTCCTGGGGTGCGTTTGCCGGGATGATCACGGCGCTGCTGATTCTCTCCTTTTATAGTGTGGTGGGCGGTTGGTCGCTGGATTACATCATCGACATGGGGCGCGGCGACTTTCAGGGGGTGTCGCCGGATCAGGTCGGTGCGTATTTCGGTGCGGTGATTGCCGACCCATGGCGTCTGATTCTGTGGCACACCATTTTCATGCTGCTGTCGGCGGTGGTGATCGGCAAGGGGGTCGAGGCGGGGCTGGAGAAAAGCCTGCGCATCATGATGCCGATGCTGTTCCTGCTGATGCTGGCGCTGTTGGGCTACAGCCTGACCACCGGGCATTTCATGGAAGGCGTGCATTTCATGTTCGACTTCAATCCCGAGAAGGTGCTGGATGGCTTGCTGCCCGCGATGGGGCATGCGTTCTTTTCCCTGAGCGTCGGTGTGGGCTCGATCATGGTCTACGGCGCGTACATGACCAAAGGCGCGTCGATCAGCAGCACGGTCGTCGGCATCGCGTTGCTCGATACCTTCGTTTCGCTGTTGGCCGGCCTTGCGCTGTTCCCCATCGTGTTCGCAGCAGGCCTGAACCCCAGCGAGGGGCCGGGCCTGATGTTCGTCACGTTGCCGTATGCATTCGGCAACGTCGCGTTCGGCCAGTTGATGGGCATCGTGTTCTTCGTATTGGTGGCCGTTGCAGCCTGGAGTTCGGCAATTTCGTTACTTGAGCCGATGGTCGCCTATCTGGTCGAGCGCACCCGTATTCGTCGCGCCTGGGTGACGTTCTGGCTGGCCTTTACCTGCTGGTTTGTCGGGCTGGGCACGGTGTTCTCGTTCAATATCTGGCAAAAAGCCAAGTTTTTCGTGAACGATGGAGGCGCATTCCACCTCTATCAATGGGGCGCATCGACTGGCCTGGACTTCTTCGGAGTCATTGATTTCTTCACTTCGCGGATCATGTTGCCGCTGGGTGGGTTGTGTTTTGTAGTATTCGCTGGTTGGGTGATGAGCCGTGAGACGGTGCGCGACGAATTGTCGATTCGCAGTCCGCTGCTCTTCAACCTGACGTACTTTTTGATGCGCTACGTGGCGCCGCTCGGCATTCTTGTGGTGTTTGCCGCTCAGCTCTGGAAATGACGCTCACATGACTACGCATATACAACGCTCTGCTTTACTGCCGTACCCGGCCGGGTTCCTTTATGACCTGGTCAATGATGTGGCTCGTTATCCCGAGTTTCTGCCGTGGTGTTCGTCCGCTACCGTGGTTGAAGCCAGTGAGGCGCAGATGCGCGCCAGCCTGGAGATCGCCAAGGGGGGGCTGAGCCAGAAGTTCATGACGCGCAACACGCTGGTTCCCGGCGAGTCGATCGTGATGGACCTGGTCGAAGGTCCGTTCGAACAGTTCCACGGTGTCTGGACATTCAAGCCGCTGGGCGAGAAAGCCTGCAAGATCAGTCTGGATCTGTCCTTCGATTATGCCGGCACCATCGTTCGCGCCACGCTGGGGCCGCTGTTCAATCAGGCAGCCAACACGCTGGTGGATGCGTTCTGCCAGCGAGCGAAAGAGCTGCATGGCTGACGCATCGATTCAGATAGAGGTGGTCTACGCCTCTGTACAGCGCCAGGTATTGAAGACAGTCGATGTACCGACCGGTTCTTCGGTGCGTCAGGCGCTGGCACTCAGCGGCATCGACAAGGAGTTTCCCGAACTGGATCTGAGCCAGTGCGCCGTGGGTATTTTCGGCAAGGTGGTGACTGATCCTGCTGCGCGGGTGCTGGAGGCGGGGGAGCGGATAGAGATTTATCGTCTGCTGGTGGCCGACCCCATGGAGATCAGGCGTCTGCGTGCCGCCAGGGCGCGTGAGAAAAGAGGGCTTCCCGGCTGAACGCAGGCTGAATGGAAAGCACAAAAAGCCCGGCATGCCGGGCTTTTTGTTGGACGCTTTGGACTACCGGGAGTTGGTGTCCAGCGGTTCCTGAGTCGGGACCGGTACGGTCTCGACGCTGTCCACGTCTTTCTGGATTTTATCCAGCAACGAACCTGGCTTGGCCGGCTCTTCAGGCTGCTGCACTGGCTGGTTCTCTGCCGGGACAGTGGTGTTGCTGTCCTTGCCGAGAATGGCTTCATCGCGGCTGACGCCGGGCATGAAGTCACCAGACAGGCTCACGAGCTGGTCATTACCGTTGAATATGAGGCTGACACGCTCCTGCTGGCGTTCACCGCCACCTGGCTGCAGGCTGTACAGGTAATCCCACCGATCGGAGTGGAAAGTGTCGGTCAGCAGGGGGTTGCCCATGATAAACCGTACTTGCCGCCGGGTCATTCCGGGGCGTAACTGGTCTATCATGTCCTGCGTGACGACATTACCCTGCTGGATGTCGATTTTGTAAACCCCGGGGAATGAACAACCGGCGAGTGCGAGCAGTCCCACGAAGGTGAAACTGGTTAGCAAGAGCTTGGTGTTTTGCATCGGTGGGCGACTTCCACTATCTTGGCTGGGACAACGTAAACTCCGATCATACCTGCATTAAGAGAAGCTGCGAAGCAGCGTCTGCGAGAAAGCTGACCATGGTTGAAAATAGCGAACTACGTAAAGTAGGACTCAAGGTAACCCTACCGCGGGTCAAAATACTGCAAATGCTCGATTCTGCAGAGCAACGCCACATGAGTGCCGAGGATGTCTACAAGGCTCTCATGGAGGCTAGCGAGGACGTCGGTCTGGCCACGGTTTACCGTGTTCTGACTCAGTTCGAGTCCGCTGGGCTGGTGGTGCGCCACAATTTCGACGGCGGTCATGCTGTGTTCGAGCTGGCTGATGGCGGCCACCACGACCACATGGTCAATGTGGAATCGGGTGAGGTGATCGAATTCTTCGACGAAGAAATCGAGAAGCTTCAAAAAGCCATTGTCGAGAGACACGGCTTTGACCTGGTGGACCACAATCTGGTGCTTTACGTCCGCAACAAGAAGGCGTAATCAGCAACAGGGGCGACCGCGGTCGCCTTTGTGCGTTCTATAGCTCAGCTTTTCGCCGTAACGACCATCTTTTTGGCGTGCGCCAGAGATTCCTTGGTCAGATCGATGCCGCCCAGCATTCGGGCGACTTCCTCTATACGTTCAATCTTGCTGAGCTTGGACACCGCTGTGCGCGTTGCGTCGTTGTCGCGCACCTTGTGCACGAACAGGTGCTGATGGCCCTGCGCCGCGACCTGCGGCAGGTGAGTGACGGTCATGACCTGGCCGCGCTCGCCCAGGCGACGCAGCAGTTGCCCTACGATCTCGGCGGTCGGTCCGCCAATCCCCACATCCACTTCATCGAATACCAGCGTCGGCACCCGCGAAGTTTGTGCGGTGATGACCTGGATCGCCAGGCTGATGCGCGACAGCTCACCCCCCGACGCGACTTTTGCCAGCGCTTTCAGTGGTTGGCCGGGGTTGGCGCTGACCAGTAGCTCCACCTGCTCCAGGCCGTGAGGCGAGGGTTCAACGCTGGCATTGGCTTTGAGGTCGATCTGGAAACGGCCGCCGGGCATGCCAAGGCGATGAATTTCCTGTTCCACAGCGCTGGCCAGTTTCGTCGCCGAATTGTGGCGCAGGTCGCTCAGCTCACGGGCTTTATCCTGATAGTGCCGGGCGAATGCCTGCACTTCATGCTCCAGGCGTTCGATGGATTCGTCGTTGGCATTCAGCGTTTCTATTTCATCCAGCAGCTTTTGTTGCAGTGTCGCCACTTCGCCTGGCTGGATGCGGTGCTTGCGCGCCAGTGTGTAAATGGCATCGAGACGTTCTTCAAGCTGTTGCAGGCGGGCAGGGTCGGCATCGAAGTGATCCAAAAAGCGATTCAGCTCGCCTACCGCTTCTTCTACCTGTATCTGCGCGCTGGACAGCAGCCCTGTGGCCTCGCTCAGGGCGGACGGGGAATGGTCGACGCTGCCAAGACGATGCAGGCTGGCGGTCAGGGCATTGAGCACGTTGCCGGAATCGCTTTCGCTGCACTGCTCGACCACTTGTCGGCAAATGCTCAGCAGGCTTTCGGCGTTGGTCAGGTCCTTGTGTTCCTGTTCGAGCTGTTCAAGCTCGTTTTCGCCCAGGCTCAGGCTTTCCAGCTCTTCGAGCTGATAGCTCAGTAACTGATGCCGTGCGCGTTGCTCGTCACCCGAATTGGAAAGACGCTCGAGCTCCTGCCGCGTCTGCCGCCAGCGCTGCGCGGCGAGATGGACCTGACGGGCCAGATCGGTTGCACCCGCGTATTCGTCGAGCAGGCGCCGATGGGTATCGGTCTTGAGCAGCGACTGGTGCTCATGCTGGCTGTGAATATCGATGAGCAGTTCGCCCAGCGCCTTCAGGTCGCCCTGAGGGCAGGGTGAGCCATTGATATAGGAGCGTGACCGACCTTCGGCAGTGATGACCCGGCGCAGGATGCAGGGGCCGTCGTTGTCCAGGTCGCGCTCTTTGAGCCAGGTCTGTGCCTCGGGAATGTCGCCCAGGTCGAACGTGGCCAGGATGTCGGCCTTGTCGGCGCCGGGCCTGACCACGCCGCTGTCGGCACGGTCGCCCAGGGTCAGGCCCAGGGCGTCGAGCATGATCGACTTGCCAGCGCCGGTTTCGCCGGTGATGACGCTCATGCCTCGATCCAGTTCAAGATCAAGGTGTTCGACAATGGCGTAGTTGTGTACGGAAAGGTGCACCAGCATTGAGCGGCTCCCGGGCTGTTTGTCTGGTTATTTATACAGTGTTTTATTTGTGGCTGACAATGCCCTTGCTTAGCTCGATTTCATCGGTCTGCAGTGGTTTTTAGTCTCTCTTGAGTCGTTTCGCCATTTTTTGTCGGGCTGGAATCCGGATTATTTGTCAGGGAATGCGTATCTCGATCGCACGAAACCCTTGAAGCCGGAAAATCCGATCCCATATAGGTGGGCAGAAGCGCGAATCGGGATCGCGGACGTTTTTAGAGGAGAACATGTATGGCTGACGAACAGAATCTGGATGCGCAGGCTCAGGATCAGGCTGCCGAGGCGGGCGCGGGTGACGAACTGACAACCCGCGTGCAGGTGCTCGAAGAGCAACTGGCTGCTGCGCAGGACCAATCCCTTCGCGTGGCTGCGGATCTGCAGAATGTCCGCCGCCGTGCCGAACAGGATGTTGAAAAGGCGCACAAGTTTGCGCTGGAGAAATTTGCCGGTGATCTGTTGCCGATCATCGACAGTCTGGAGCGAGGCCTTGATCTGTCCAGTCCGGACGATGAAAGCATTCGCCCGATGCGTGAAGGCATCGAGCTGACCTTGAAGATGTTCCAGGACACCCTCAAGCGTTATCAGCTGGAAGCCATCGATCCGCACGGTCAACCGTTCAGTGCCGACCAGCACCAGGCGATGGCCATGCAGGAAAGTGCCGACGTTGAGCCCAACACGGTGCTCAAGGTATTTCAGAAGGGTTATCAGCTTAATGGTCGCCTGTTGCGCCCGGCCATGGTCGTGGTCAGCAAGGCACCATCGCCTGCAACGCCGTCAATCAACGAGCAGGCTTGAAATCAGCTGTAAGGCCCCCATTTAAAGGTCAAGCGTTTAAGAGCTACCGCACGGTGTAAACGCACTGGCGGCAACCAAATCCAAGTTTTGCAAGTTTCGGGAGAGTCAAAGATGGGCAGAATTATCGGTATCGACCTGGGGACTACCAACTCCTGCGTCTCCATTCTGGAAAACGGTAACGTCAAGGTTATCGAGAACGCCGAAGGTACACGTACTACACCTTCGATCATTGCTTACGCAAATGATGGCGAGATTCTGGTCGGCCAGTCCGCGAAGCGTCAGGCGGTCACCAACCCGCACAACACGCTGTACGCGGTTAAGCGTCTGATCGGTCGCAAGTTCGAAGAGGATGTCGTTCAGAAAGACATCCAGATGGTCCCTTACAAGATCGTCAAGGCTGACAACGGTGATGCCTGGGTTGAAGTGAATGGCCAGAAAATGGCGCCTCCTCAGATTTCCGCTGAAATCCTGAAGAAAATGAAAAAGACTGCCGAAGACTATCTCGGTGAAGCGGTTACCGAAGCGGTCATCACCGTTCCGGCCTACTTCAACGACAGTCAGCGTCAGGCTACCAAGGACGCTGGCCGTATTGCCGGTCTGGACGTCAAGCGCATCATCAACGAACCTACCGCAGCCGCGCTGGCTTACGGGATGGACAAGGCCAAGGGCGACCACACTGTCATCGTGTATGACCTGGGTGGCGGTACCTTCGACGTCTCGGTCATCGAGATCGCTGAAGTCGATGGCGAGCACCAGTTCGAAGTGTTGGCCACCAACGGCGACACGTTCCTGGGCGGTGAAGACTTCGACATTCGTCTGATCGACTACTTCGTCGACGAATTCAAGAAAGAAAGCGGCATGAACCTCAAGGGTGATCCGCTGGCCATGCAGCGTCTGAAAGAAGCTGCCGAAAAAGCCAAGATCGAGCTGTCTTCCAGCACCCAGACCGAAGTCAACCTGCCGTACATCACTGCAGACGCAACCGGTCCGAAGCACCTGGTAGTGAAGATTTCCCGCTCCAAACTGGAATCGCTGGTTGAAGACCTGGTTCAGCGCACCATCGCTCCTTGCGAAATGGCGCTGAAAGATGCTGGCATCGACAGGAGCAAGATCAACGACGTGATTCTGGTCGGTGGTCAGACACGTATGCCGCTGGTTCAGAAGCTGGTGACCGAGTTCTTCGGCAAAGAAGCACGCAAAGACGTCAACCCTGACGAAGCCGTTGCCATGGGTGCTGCCATTCAGGGCGCAGTCTTGGCGGGTGATGTCAAAGACGTTCTGCTGCTGGACGTCAGCCCGCTGACTCTGGGTATCGAAACCATGGGCGGCGTGATGACTGCGCTGATCGAGAAAAACACCACGATTCCTACCAAGAAATCCCAGGTGTTCTCGACTGCCGATGACAACCAGAACGCGGTAACCATTCACGTCCTGCAGGGTGAGCGTAAGCAAGCCGCTCAGAACAAGTCTCTGGGCAAGTTCGACCTGGCCGAGATTCCACCTGCTCCACGTGGCGTGCCACAGATCGAAGTGACCTTCGACATCGACGCAAACGGTATTCTGCACGTTGGCGCGAAAGACAAGGCCACCGGCAAGCAGCAGTCCATCGTGATCAAGGCCAACTCCGGTCTGTCCGAGGAAGAAATTCAGCAGATGGTTCGCGATGCTGAAGTCAACTCCGAAGAAGATCGCAAGTTCGAAGAGCTGGCCTCTGCCCGTAACCAGGGTGATGCGCTGGTCCACTCGACTCGCAAGATGATCGCTGACGCGGGTGACAAGGTCACTGCTGAAGAGAAGACTGCGGTAGAAGCTGCGCTGGTTGCTCTGGAAGCCGCTATCAAGGGCGACGACAAGGCTGCCATTGAAGCCAAGGTCGAAGAGCTGTCGAAGGTTTCCGCGCCAATCGCTCAGAAGATGTATGCCGAGCAGGCTGAAAACCCGGACGCTGCGGCCAAGCCAGCTGAAGAAACTGCCAAGGCTGACGATGTTGTCGACGCCGAGTTTGAAGAAGTAAAAGACCACAAGTAAGCGCAGGCTCACTTGAAAGCCGGTTGACCTCTTTCGAGCGCTGACTGGTAGGATGTCGCCGCGCGGGAGCTTGCTCCCGCGTTGGCGTGTCTGGAACAGGCAAAAATTTCGGCGTGTGGAGTTGCTCCGCACGCCACGTGGCAAGATCGCGACGCTCCTGCGTGGCGAATCATTCTGCCGCTTTCTCGGCCGGATGCATCTGGCTGCTGAACGAAGACCAGGATCGTTGAATCGACGTGAGTTGGGTCCGGGCCTGTATGGGGCTCAACGAGTTTGGTGCGGCTCAGGAGAGCCTTCGCCGAACGTCCTCAAGAGTGCGGAAGAATTATGGCAAAGCGTGATTATTACGAAGTGTTGGGAGTGGAGCGAGGCTCCAGCGAGGCGGACCTGAAGAAGGCTTATCGCCGTCTGGCGATGAAGCATCACCCTGACCGCAACCCTGATGACAAAGCATCGGAAGAGCTGTTCAAAGAGGCCAACGAAGCCTACGAAGTGCTTTCCGACGCCAGCAAACGCGCGGCCTACGATCAGTATGGCCATGCCGGTGTCGACCCGAGCATGGGTGGCGGCGGTGGTTTTGGTGGCGGTGCCGGTGGCGCCAACTTCTCCGATATCTTCGGCGATGTGTTCAGCGACTTCTTTGGCGGCGGCCGTGCCGGTGGCGGCGGTGGTCGTGGCGGCGCTCAGCGTGGCAGCGACCTGCGCTATACGCTGGAGCTGAATCTGGAAGAGGCGGTTCGCGGTACTAACGTGAATATCCGCGTTCCGACGCTGGTCAACTGCAAACCATGCGACGGCAGCGGCGCCAAGAAAGGTTCTTCGCCGGTCACATGCCCTACGTGCGGCGGCATTGGTCAGGTGCGCATGCAGCAGGGGTTCTTCTCTGTGCAGCAAACCTGTCCGCGCTGCCACGGCCACGGCAAGATCATCTCTGACCCGTGCGATTCCTGCCACGGCGAAGGCCGCGTCGAAGAGTCCAAGACGCTTTCCGTCAAAGTGCCGCCAGGTGTCGATACCGGTGACCGCATTCGTCTGTCTGGCGAAGGCGAGGCGGGTACCCAGGGTGGCCCGACCGGCGACCTGTATGTCGTGATCAATGTGCGCGAGCACGCGATCTTCCAGCGGGACGGCAAGCACCTGTTCTGCGAAGTGCCTATCAGCTTTACCGATGCAGCGCTGGGCGGCGAGCTTGAGGTGCCGACGCTCGACGGTCGCGTCAAACTGAAAATCCCCGAAGGTACCCAGACCGGCAAGCAGTTCCGCTTGCGTGGCAAGGGCGTCGCTCCAGTGCGTGGCGGTGGTGCCGGTGACTTGATGTGCCGTGTTGCCGTCGAAACCCCGGTCAACCTGAGCAAGCGTCAGCGCGAGCTGCTTGAAGAGTTCCGCACCTCGCTTGAAAACGACGAGTCCCACTCTCCGAAAGCCAGTGGCTGGTTTGAGGGTGTGAAGCGTTTCTTCGGCGATCTGTAAGGCTATCAACGGGAGCAGGGCATGCGACGTATTGCTGTAGTAGGCGCCGCCGGGCGTATGGGCAAGACCTTGATCGAGGCGGTTCAGCAGGCGCCAGGCGCCGGGTTGACCGCCGCTATCGATCGTCCTGACAGCACGCTGGTGGGGGCTGATGCGGGCGAACTGGCTGCGCTGGGCCGTATCGGTGTGCCGCTGTCGGGCGATCTGGCAAAGGTGGCGGACGAGTTCGACGTTCTGATCGACTTTACCCACCCGTCGGTGACGCTGAAAAATCTGGCGTTCTGTCGCAAGGCAGGCAAGGCGATGATTATTGGCACCACTGGTTTCAGCGCGGAAGAAAAGCAGCGCCTGGAAGAGGCGGGCAAAGACATTCCTATCGTCTTTGCTGCCAATTTCAGTGTCGGTGTGAATCTGTGTCTGAAGCTGCTCGACACCGCTGCGCGCGTTCTGGGTGATGAGGTCGATATCGAAATCACCGAGGCGCACCACCGGCACAAGGTTGATGCGCCGTCCGGCACCGCCTTGCGCATGGGTGAAGTGGTTGCCAATGCGCTGGGTCGCGATCTGGAAAAAGTCGCGGTCTACGGTCGTGAAGGTCAGACCGGTGCGCGTGATCGTCAGACCATCGGGTTTGCTACCCTTCGTGCCGGTGACATAGTGGGTGATCACACCGTGCTGTTCGCCGCGGACGGTGAGCGGGTCGAGATCACGCACAAGGCGTCCAGTCGCATGACCTTTGCCAAGGGTGCTGTGCGGGCTGCAATGTGGCTCGACGGCAAGGCACCAGGGCTTTACGACATGCAGGATGTGTTGGGTCTGCATTGATTTCATACAGGGCCATTCGTGGCCCTGTCGCATTTCCCCGCATTTCAGGCTCATTGGTGGTAGACCAAAATGGGCCTTTTCTGTAAGCTACAGCTTTAGTGTGTCCACTAAAAGCGCGCAGATGATTCCATAAGAAAGCGGGGTGACGTAACTACGTCATTCCGCTTTTTTGCAGCCTGCGATCGCCCTTTCAGGTTTTATTTACGGGAGGTCTTCTTGACTAAGCCAGCCATACTCGCCCTTGCTGATGGCAGCATTTTTCGCGGCGAAGCCATTGGAGCCGACGGTCAGACCGTTGGTGAGGTGGTGTTCAACACCGCAATGACAGGCTATCAGGAAATTCTTACCGATCCTTCCTACGCCCAGCAGATCGTTACCCTGACTTACCCGCATATCGGCAACACCGGCACCACCCCTGAAGACGCAGAGTCGGATCGCGTCTGGTCCGCCGGCCTGGTCATTCGCGACCTGCCTCTGGTAGCCAGCAACTGGCGTAACAAGCTGTCCCTCGGTGATTACCTGAAAGCCAACAACGTCGTTGCCATCGCTGGCATCGATACGCGTCGCCTGACCCGCATCCTGCGTGAGAAAGGCGCCCAGAACGGCTGCATCCTGGCCGGCGATAACATCACCGAAGAGGCAGCCATCGCCGCTGCCCGCGGCTTCCCGGGCCTCAAGGGCATGGACCTGGCCAAGGAAGTCTGCACCAAGGACACCTACGAGTGGCGTTCCAGCGTCTGGGATCTGAAAACCGACAGCCATCCTGAAATCGCCGCGTCCGGGCTGCCTTATCATGTGGTCGCCTACGATTATGGCGTCAAGGTCAACATTCTGCGCATGCTGGTCGAGCGCGGTTGCCGGGTAACCGTGGTGCCGGCGCAAACGCCTGCCAGTGAAGTGCTCGCCTACAAGCCGGACGGCGTTTTCCTGTCCAACGGCCCAGGTGACCCGGAGCCGTGCGATTACGCCATCAAGGCGATCAGGGAAGTGCTGGAAACCGACATTCCGGTGTTCGGCATCTGCCTTGGCCACCAGTTGCTGGCACTGGCCGCGGGTGCCAAGACCGTGAAGATGGGCCACGGCCACCACGGTGCCAACCACCCGGTCCAGGATCTGGACACCGGTGTGGTCATGATCACCAGCCAGAACCACGGTTTTGCGGTGGATGAGGCAACCCTGCCGAGCAACGTTCGCGCCATTCACAAGTCGCTGTTCGACGGCACCCTGCAGGGTATCGAACTGACCGACAAGAGCGCATTCAGCTTCCAGGGTCACCCTGAAGCGAGTCCGGGCCCGAACGACGTCGCGCCTTTGTTCGATCGCTTTATCGAAGCCATGGCCAAGCGCCGCTGACCGGTTGCCTTGAGACTGTAATACGCAGGTGCCCAGGGCGGCCCCGGACTCAGTGTCCGGTCGCTGCCGCCCAGGCCACCTCAGACAAATGTTCAAGACGGCTTGCCGACTGACCTGCGGATTTGAGTGACAACCCATGCCAAAACGTACAGATATTAAAAGCATCCTGATTCTCGGCGCCGGCCCCATCGTGATCGGCCAGGCCTGTGAATTCGACTACTCCGGCGCCCAGGCCTGCAAGGCTCTGCGTGAGGAGGGTTACCGCGTCATCCTGGTGAACTCCAACCCGGCCACCATCATGACCGACCCGGCCATGGCCGACGCCACCTACATCGAGCCGATCAAGTGGCAGACCGTTGCCAAGATCATCGAAAAAGAACGTCCGGACGCACTGCTGCCAACCATGGGCGGCCAGACCGCTCTGAACTGCGCACTGGATCTTGAGCGCGAAGGCGTTCTGGAGAAGTTCGGTGTCGAAATGATCGGCGCCAACGCTGACACCATTGACAAGGCAGAAGACCGTTCGCGCTTCGACAAGGCGATGAAGTCCATCGGCCTGGCGTGCCCGCGCTCCGGCATCGCGCACAGCATGGAAGAAGCCAACGCGGTTCTTGAAAAGCTCGGCTTCCCTTGCATCATCCGTCCGTCGTTCACCATGGGTGGCACCGGCGGCGGTATCGCTTACAACCGTGAAGAGTTCGAAGAAATCTGCGCCCGTGGTCTGGACCTGTCGCCGACCAAGGAACTGCTGATCGACGAATCGCTGATCGGCTGGAAAGAGTACGAAATGGAAGTTGTCCGCGACAAAAAGGACAACTGCATCATCGTCTGCTCGATCGAAAACTTCGACCCGATGGGCGTGCACACCGGTGACTCGATCACCGTTGCGCCGGCACAGACCCTGACCGACAAGGAATACCAGATCCTGCGTAATGCCTCGCTGGCAGTGCTGCGCGAGATCGGCGTTGAAACCGGTGGCTCCAACGTTCAGTTCGGCATCTGCCCGAACACCGGCCGCATGGTCGTGATCGAGATGAACCCGCGTGTATCGCGCTCCTCGGCGCTGGCCTCCAAGGCGACCGGCTTCCCGATCGCTCGCGTTGCCGCCAAGCTGGCAGTCGGCTACACCCTCGACGAGCTGTCGAACGAAATCACTGGCGGCAAGACCCCGGCATCGTTCGAACCGTCAATCGACTACGTCGTCACCAAGCTGCCGCGCTTTGCCTTCGAGAAATTCGCCAAGGCCGATGCGCGTCTGACCACTCAGATGAAGTCGGTCGGTGAAGTCATGGCCATCGGTCGTACCTTCCAGGAATCCCTGCAGAAAGCCCTGCGCGGCCTGGAAGTCGGTGTGTGCGGTCTTGATCCGAAGCTGGACCTGAGTCATCCGGAAAGCATGAGCACGCTCAAGCGCGAGCTGACCGTGCCGGGCGCCGAGCGTATCTGGTACGTCGCCGATGCCTTCCGCGCCGGCATGACGGTCGAAGAAATCTTCGCCATGAACATGATCGACCCATGGTTCCTGGTGCAGATCGAAGACCTGATCAAGGACGAAGAGAAGATCAAGACTCTGGGGCTGTCGGCGATCGACCGCGACGTCATGTTCCGTCTCAAGCGCAAGGGCTTCTCCGACGCGCGTCTGGCCAAGCTGCTGGGCGTTACCGAGAAGAACCTGCGCACGCACCGTCACAAGCTCGAAGTGTTCCCGGTCTACAAGCGCGTCGACACCTGCGCAGCCGAGTTCGCAACCGACACCGCGTACCTGTACTCGACCTACGAGGAAGAGTGCGAAGCCAACCCTTCGACGCGTGACAAGATCATGATCCTCGGTGGTGGGCCGAACCGCATCGGCCAGGGTATCGAGTTCGATTACTGCTGCGTACACGCTGCGCTGGCACTGCGTGAAGACGGTTACGAGACCATCATGGTCAACTGCAACCCGGAAACCGTGTCCACTGACTACGACACCTCGGACCGTCTGTACTTCGAGCCTGTCACTCTGGAAGACGTGCTGGAAATCGTCCGTGTCGAGAAGCCGAAAGGTGTGATCGTCCAGTACGGTGGCCAGACACCTCTGAAACTGGCGCGTGCTCTTGAAGCCGCCGGCGTACCGATCATCGGCACCAGCCCTGATGCCATCGACCGTGCCGAAGACCGCGAGCGCTTCCAGCACATGGTCGAGCGTCTGAACCTGCGTCAGCCGCCAAACGCCACTGTGCGCAGCGAAGACGAAGCGATTCGTGCCGCAGCGAAGATCGGTTATCCACTGGTGGTGCGTCCGTCCTATGTACTGGGTGGCCGTGCGATGGAAATCGTTTACCAGGAAGACGAGCTCAAGCGTTACCTGCGCGAAGCGGTTCAGGTGTCCAACGACAGCCCGGTGCTGCTCGACCACTTCCTGAACTGCGCAATCGAGATGGACGTCGATGCGGTCTGCGACGGTACTGACGTGGTGATCGGTGCGATCATGCAGCACATCGAGCAGGCGGGCGTTCACTCCGGTGACTCCGCGTGCTCGCTGCCGCCGTACTCGCTGCCGGCTCACATCCAGGACGAAATGCGCGAGCAGGTCAAGAAGATGGCACTGGAGCTGGGCGTTGTCGGCCTGATGAACGTACAGCTGGCGCTTCAGGGTGAAGACATCTACGTCATTGAAGTCAACCCGCGTGCATCGCGTACCGTGCCGTTCGTTTCCAAGTGCATCGGTGTTTCCCTGGCAATGATCGCTGCCCGCGTGATGGCAGGCAAAACCCTGAAAGAGCTGAATTTCACCAAGGAAATCATTCCGAACTTCTACAGCGTGAAAGAGGCAGTGTTCCCGTTTGCCAAATTCCCTGGTGTTGACCCGATCCTCGGCCCGGAAATGAAATCGACCGGTGAAGTGATGGGTGTGGGTGATACCTTCGGCGAAGCGTTTGCCAAGGCCCAGATGGGCGCAAGCGAAGTGCTGCCGACTGGCGGTACCGCGTTCATCAGCGTACGTGACGATGACAAGCCCCTGGTTGAAGCGGTCGCTCGTGACCTCATCAATCTCGGCTTCGAGATCGTTGCCACCGCAGGCACTGCCAAGCTGATTGAAGCGGCGGGCCTGAAAGTGCGTCGCGTCAACAAGGTGACCGAAGGCCGTCCGCATGTGGTCGACATGATCAAGAATGACGAAGTCACTCTGATCATCAACACCACTGAAGGTCGCCAGTCGATCGCGGATTCCTACTCCATCCGTCGCAACGCCCTGCAGCACAAGATTTACTGCACCACTACCATTGCAGCAGGCGAAGCGATCTGTGAAGCGCTCAAGTTCGGTCCGGAGAAGACCGTACGTCGCTTGCAGGATCTCCATGCAGGATTGAAGGCATGATCAAATACCCAATGACCGTCCAGGGCGCTCGCGCCCTGGAAGAAGAACTGACCCACCTGACCAAGGTGGTCCGTCCCAAGTTGAGCCAGGACATCGGTACTGCGCGCGAACTGGGCGACCTCAAGGAAAACGCCGAATACCATGCTGCCCGCGAGCAGCAGGGGATGGTCGAGGCGCGTATTCGTGATATCGAAGGCCGCATGCAGAACGCTGTGATCATCGACGTCACGACGATTCCGCACACCGGCAAGGTGATTTTCGGCACGACAGTCGAAATCGCCAACGTCGAGACTGACGAAAGTGTGGTCTATCAGATCGTGGGTGAGGACGAAGCGGATATCAAGAAAGGCAAGATTTCAGTGGGTTCGCCCATTGCCCGTGCCTTGATTGCCAAGGAAGAGGGTGACGTCGTCGTGGTGAAAACGCCCAGCGGCGTTATCGAGTACGAAATCATCGAAGTGCGTCATATCTGATGCTGGCGCCCGTTTTTACGGGCGCTTTCGGCGGCAAAAAAGAGTCAGGGCGCGCTTTTGGCGGCCCTGACTTCTGTTTTTATCCGTGCGCGCGGTGGACGTTGGACAGTTGCTTGTTTACCTTTGGGTTCTTGCGATAGATCAACGCCATTTTGCCGATGACCTGAACCAGGTCGGCAGAACCGGCCTTGCACAATTCTGCGATGGCGCCGAGACGGCTTTCGCGGTCGAGGATGTTGAGCTTGATCTTGATCAGCTCATGATCGCTCAGTGCGCGTTCAAGCTCTGCAAGTACACCTTCAGTCAAACCATTGTCAGCCACGATCAATACCGGTTTCAGATGGTGGCCAATGGATTTGTATTGTTTCTTCTGCTCTGGAGTGAGCGGCATAATCTGACCTCTGCGTCTGATCTTTTAAAAGCGGCGGCCAGTTTACCCGAGCGAGTCCGGGACCGCCCAGTTAATCACGACTCGTTTATTTTTGAGGTGCCCCGTGGCCCGTTCCAAGACAAGCCATAACTGGCTCAAAGAACACTTCGACGACAAGTACGTCAAAATGGCGCAGAAGGACGGCTACCGTTCGCGCGCCAGTTACAAGCTGCTCGAGATCCAGGAAAAGGACAAACTCATCCGTCCGGGCATGACCGTGATCGACCTCGGCGCAGCGCCGGGAGGCTGGTCACAAGTGACCAGTCGTCTGATCGGCGGTCAAGGTCGTCTGATCGCTTCCGACATCCTTGAAATGGACAGCATCCCCGACGTGACCTTCATTCAGGGGGATTTTACCGAGGATGCGATTCTTGAGCAGATCCTCGAGGCAGTCGGTAATACGCAGGTAGACCTTGTGATTTCCGATATGGCCCCCAATATGAGTGGATTGAGCGCTGTAGATATGCCGCGTGCAATGTTTCTCTGCGAATTGGCGCTCGATCTTGCCGGTCGGGTACTGCGTCCCGGTGGCGATTTTCTGATCAAGGTCTTCCAGGGTGAAGGCTTCGATGTCTACCACAAGGACATTCGCAAGCTGTTCGACAAGGTGCAGATGCGCAAACCGTCGTCGTCCCGCGACAGGTCACGCGAGCAATACCTGCTGGCTCGCGGCTTTCGCGGAATTGATGGCGCGGCCAGCATCGAACGTTTTTGACAAGGCGCGATAGCTTTTTTCAAATGGCGTTACCGATGCAGCATGACTGAACATTATGTTGTCAAAGTTTCACAAAGGGTTACAGACGGTGTCTGCCGCATCTGTAGGTTCTGTAGTAAGTTAGGCCGGTGAATATCATGCGAGGCACGCTTGCTGCGTGGAGCTTGCTTCAGAGGGTAGCTAATTGAACGATATGGCAAAGAATTTGATCCTGTGGTTGATCATCGCGGCTGTCCTTGTGACGGTGATGAACAACTTCTCCAGCCCGAACGAGCCGCAGAACCTCAACTATTCCGAGTTCATCCAGCAGGTCAAGGATGGCAAGGTCGAGAAGGTTTCTGTAGACGGCTACGTCATTACGGGCAAGCGCAGCGATGGCGACACCTTCAAGACCATCCGCCCGAACATCCCGGACAATGGCCTGATCGGTGATCTGGTCAGCAATAACGTCGTGATCGAAGGCAAGCAGCCTGAGCAGCAGAGCATCTGGACCCAGTTGCTGGTGGCCAGCTTCCCGATACTGGTGATCATCGCGGTGTTCATGTTCTTCATGCGCCAGATGCAGGGCGGGGCGGGCGGCAAGGGCGGCCCGATGAGCTTCGGCAAGAGCAAGGCGCGTCTGTTGTCAGAAGATCAGGTCAAGACGACCCTGGCTGACGTTGCCGGTTGCGACGAAGCCAAGGAAGAAGTGGGCGAGCTGGTCGAATTCCTCCGCGATCCGGGCAAGTTCCAGCGCCTGGGCGGTCGGATTCCGCGCGGCGTGCTGATGGTCGGCCCTCCGGGGACCGGTAAAACGCTGATCGCCAAGGCCATTGCCGGCGAAGCCAAGGTTCCGTTCTTCACGATTTCCGGTTCCGACTTCGTCGAGATGTTCGTGGGTGTTGGTGCGAGCCGCGTTCGCGACATGTTCGAGCAAGCCAAGAAACACGCGCCATGCATCATCTTCATTGACGAAATCGACGCGGTCGGTCGCCATCGTGGCGCCGGCATGGGCGGTGGTCATGACGAGCGTGAGCAGACTCTCAACCAGTTGCTGGTCGAGATGGACGGTTTTGAAATGAATGACGGCATCATTGTCATTGCCGCAACCAACCGCCCTGACGTACTGGACCCGGCGCTGCTGCGTCCAGGTCGTTTCGACCGCCAGGTGGTTGTAGGTCTGCCGGACATTCGTGGCCGCGAGCAGATCCTCAAGGTTCACATGCGCAAGGTGCCAATGGGCGAAGACGTCAACCCGGGCGTTATCGCTCGCGGTACGCCGGGCTTCTCCGGTGCGGACCTGGCCAACCTGGTCAACGAAGCGTCGCTGTTCGCTGCTCGCTCCGGCAAGCGCGTTGTAGAGATGAAAGAGTTCGAACTGGCCAAGGACAAGATCATGATGGGCGCCGAGCGCAAATCGATGGTCATGTCCGATAAGGAAAAGCGCAACACGGCTTACCACGAGGCGGGTCACGCTATCGTTGGGCGTCTGGTGCCAGAGCATGATCCGGTCTACAAGGTTTCCATCATCCCGCGCGGTCGTGCGCTGGGTGTGACGATGTTCCTGCCGGAAGAAGACCGTTACAGCCTGTCCAAGCGTGCGTTGATCAGCCAGATCTGCTCGCTGTACGGTGGTCGTATCGCGGAAGAAATGACTCTGGGTTTCGATGGCGTCACAACCGGTGCCTCCAATGACATCATGCGTGCCAGCCAGATCGCCCGGAACATGGTCACCAAGTGGGGTCTGTCTGAAAAGCTCGGCCCGCTGATGTACTCGGAAGACGAAGATGCAGGTTACCTGGGGCGCGGCGGCAGCCAGAACTCCAGTGTTTCCGGCGATACTGCCAAGCTTATCGACTCCGAAGTGCGCAGCATCATCGATCACTGCTATGGCACCGCCAAGCAGTTGTTGACGGACAATCGCGACAAGCTGGAAGCGATGGCCGACGCGCTGATGAAGTATGAAACCATTGATGCCGACCAGATCGACGACATCATGACCGGTCGTACTCCGCGCGAGCCGCGTGACTGGGGTGGTGGTTCAGGTACCAACGGTACTCCGATCACGCCTGACCCTCGTCCGGAAACTCCGATTGGCGGTCCTGCTGCCGAGCACTAAGGTCTGACATGACATCTGCGCTGTATCCAACCCGGTTGCCTTGCGGCAACCGGGTTCTTGATTTGGCCCATACGCACGTGATGGGCATCCTCAACGCAACCCCTGACTCATTTTCCGACGGCGGCCGCTACAGCCAGCTCGATGCTGCGCTGCGCCATGCCGAGGCAATGGTGCAGGCAGGCGCGACGCTTATCGATATCGGTGGTGAGTCAACGCGGCCGGGTGCGCGTCCAGTTTCTGCATCGGAAGAGGTCGAACGTGTGGCCCCGCTGGTCGAGGTCATCGCGCGCGAGCTGGATGTGATCATCTCGGTGGATACCTCCACGCCTGAGGTCATGCTGGCGACGGCTGGGCTGGGTGCCGGGCTCATCAACGACGTTCGCTCGCTGCAGCGCCCAGGCGCGCTTGAGGCGGCCGCAAGCACCGGTTTGCCGGTCTGTCTCATGCATATGCTGGGCGAGCCCGGAACCATGCAGAATGACCCGCACTACGATGACCTGGTGGGCGAGGTCTGTGCCTTCCTGGCTGAGCGCATGAAGCAGTGCATCGCTGCAGGCATCGGTCAGCAGCAGATCATTCTTGATCCGGGCTTTGGCTTTGCCAAGACACTGGAGCACAATCTGAGCCTGTTCAAGCATATGGAAGCGCTGCATGCGCTCGGCCGGCCTTTGCTGGTGGGTGTTTCGCGCAAGAGCATGATCGGTGCTGTGCTGGGGCGTCCCGTCGACCAGCGTCTGTCCGGCGGGCTCGCCCTGGCGGTTCTGGCGATGGCCAAAGGGGCAAGAATTCTACGTGTGCATGATGTCGCCGAAACGGCTGACGTGGTGCGCATGATCGCAGCTGTCGAAGCAGCTGAATAACAACAGTGGGGCATCCATGACTAGCAGAAAATATTTCGGAACCGACGGCATTCGCGGTCGTGTAGGGCAATTCCCGATCACTCCCGAGTTCATGCTGAAACTGGGTTGGGCCGCCGGCATGGCGTTTCGCAAGATGGGCGCCTGCCGGATTCTCGTCGGCAAGGACACGCGCATCTCCGGCTACATGTTCGAGTCCGCCCTGGAGGCCGGCCTTTCTGCTGCGGGTGCCGACGTTCTCTTGCTGGGCCCGATGCCGACACCGGCCATCGCCTACCTGACACGTACCTTCCATGCCGAGGCAGGCATCGTCATCAGCGCCTCGCATAACCCGCACTACGACAACGGCATCAAATTCTTCTCCGGTCAGGGCACCAAGCTACCTGACGAGATCGAAATGATGATCGAAGAGCTGCTCGATGCGCCGATGACCGTGGCCGAGTCCGAGAACCTCGGCAAGGTCTCGCGGATCAACGATGCGGCCGGGCGTTACATCGAATTCTGCAAAAGCAGCGTGCCTACCAGCACTGACTTCGCCGGCCTCAAGGTCGTCATCGACTGTGCCCACGGTGCGACCTACAAGGTGGCGCCCAACGTATTTCGTGAGCTGGGCGCGCAGGTCGTGGTGCTTTCCGCGCAACCTGACGGGCTCAACATCAACAAGGACTGCGGCTCCACGCACATGGAAGCCCTGCAGGCGGCCGTGCTTGCCGAGCATGCGGATATGGGCATCGGTTTCGACGGTGACGGCGACCGCGTGTTGATGGTCGATCACACCGGGACCATCGTCGATGGCGACGAATTGCTCTACATCATCGCCCGCGACCTGCATGAGCGGGGTCGCTTGCAGGGCGGCGTCGTCGGCACATTGATGAGTAACCTGGGGCTTGAACTGGCCCTGGCCGAGCAGGGCATTCCCTTTGTTCGGGCCAATGTCGGTGACCGTTATGTGATCGCCGAACTGCTCGAGCGCAACTGGCAGATTGGCGGTGAAAACTCCGGTCATATAGTCTGTTTCCAGCACGCTACCACCGGTGACGCGATTATCGCCTCATTGCAGGTGATACTGGCCCTGCGTCGCAGTGGTGTAAGCCTGGCCGAAGCGCGTCTGAAATTGCGCAAGTGCCCGCAAATCCTGATCAACGTCCGCTTCGCCGGGTCGGGTGTTGACCCGGTTTCGCATCCGTCGGTCAAGGAAGCCTGCGCCCGTGTCACCGAGCAGATGGCCGGGCGTGGCAGGGTGCTGCTGCGCAAATCGGGTACCGAGCCGTTGGTGCGCGTCATGGTCGAAGGCGAGGACGAAACGCAGGTCAGGGCGTACGCCGAAGAACTCGCAAAACTGGTTACTGAAGTTTGCGCCTGATTTCGGCTTGCCAGTGTCGGAACTGTTGGGTAACATCTGCGCCCACTTTGACCCACGAGGTGTAGCATGCGTCGCCCAATGGTAGCTGGTAACTGGAAAATGCACGGTACCCGCGCCAGCGTCGCTGAGCTGATCGAGGGTTTGTGCAAGCAGTCGTTGCCAGGCAGCGTCGATATCGCCGTGATGCCTGCCAGTCTGTTTACCTGTCAGGTGGTCGATGGGCTCAAGGCCACGTCGATCATCGTCGGTGCGCAGGACGCAGCCATTCAGGCTGAGCAGGGCGCGCTGACGGGTGAAGTTGCATCTAGCCAGCTGGCTGATGCAGGTTGCAAGCTGGTACTTGTCGGTCACTCCGAGCGTCGTCAGTTGATTGGCGAACAGGATGATGTTCTGAACAAAAAGTTTGCGGCAATCCAGGCGAAAGGTCTGACACCTGTGCTTTGCGTAGGTGAAACCCTGGAAGAGCGCAAGGCGGGGCAAACGCTTGAAGTGGTAGGGCGTCAGCTGGACAGTGTTATCGCCGAGTTTGGCGTCAATGCACTGGTCAACGCCGTCATTGCCTACGAGCCGGTCTGGGCCATTGGCACCGGATTGACTGCTTCGCCTCAGGAAGCGCAGGAAGTGCACGCAGCCATCCGTGCGCAACTGGCAAAAGAGAATGCCGAAGTCGCACAAGGCGTGCGACTTCTCTATGGCGGCAGCGTGAAGGCGGCCAATGCGGTCGAGCTCTTCAGCATGCCGGATATCGATGGGGGGCTCATTGGTGGAGCTTCCCTGAATGCAGATGAGTTCGGTGCGATCTGTCGCGCCGCGGGAAACTGAAAAAATGCTGGAAACAGTCGTAATCGTTTTTCACCTGTTGGGCGCTCTGGGCGTTGTCGCTCTGGTATTGCTGCAGCAGGGTAAGGGTGCCGACGCAGGCGCGTCGTTCGGAGCAGGTGCATCAAATACTGTCTTCGGAGGTCAAGGAACCTCTACCTTTCTCAGTAAGTTTACTGCTATACTTGCGGCATGTTTTTTCATAACCAGCTTGGGGTTAGGTTACTTTGCTAAAGAGAAAGCTCAACAGCTGACTCAGGTAGGTTTGCCAGACCCGGCAGTACTGGAAGTGAAGCAAAAGCCGGCAGCAGATGATGTACCGGTTCTCGAAGGGCAAAAGCCAGCCGCTGTTCCAGCTGACGTACCTCAAGCCCCAGAGAAGAAGTAATACAGAATTCGGCGATGTTCGTGAGGTCGCCAAAAAGAGTTGTAATGCCGAGGTGGTGGAATTGGTAGACACGCAACCTTGAGGTGGTTGTGCCCATAGGGTGTAGGGGTTCGAGTCCCCTTCTCGGTACCAATTAACAGGAGAGCCCGCACTAGCGGGCTTTCTTGTAGGTGGATGTTGGATTGACCCAGCAATGGATCGGTCGTATACTTCCGCCCCAGCTTTGTCGCGGGGTGGAGCAGTTTGGTAGCTCGTCGGGCTCATAACCCGAAGGTCGTTGGTTCAAATCCAGCCCCCGCAACCAGTTTTAGCGGAGCCCCTTTTAAGGGGCTTTTTGTTAGCTGGACAGTACATGACGTCGATGTTCAGCGGCGTTTTCAGGGATGGGCTTTTGCCCATTTTTTTATTTCTAAAGCATGCACGAGGGGGTTCAGGTGTCGAGCAAGCTAGAACAGTTGCAGGACTTGTTGGCCCCAGTGGTCGTGGCCCTTGGCTACCAATGCTGGGGAATCGATTTCAGTTCCCAGGGCAAGCATTCGGTGCTGCGCATTTATATCGACAAGGAAGGGGGCGTTCTGGTCGACGACTGTGCAATCGTCAGTCGCCAGATCAGCGGTGTGTTGGACGTAGAAGATCCAATCAGCACCGAGTACACCCTTGAAGTATCTTCTCCTGGCATGGAGCGCCCGCTGTTCACTATTGAGCAGTTTGCTTCGTACGCCGGGGAACAAGTGAAAATAAAGCTGCGTTCACCTTTCGAAGGTCGACGCAACTTTCAAGGCCTTCTCCGCGGGGTGGAGGAGCAGGATGTCGTGGTGCAGGTTGAAGACCATGAGTTCCTGTTGCCGATCGACATGATCGACAAGGCCAACATTATTCCCACGTTTGACTGAGACGTGCCGGTTACTGCGGATCCCGCGGATCCAATGGCTTGCGAAAGGCGAGGCGTACGATGAGCAAAGAAGTACTGCTGGTTGTTGAGTCGGTGTCCAATGAAAAGGGCGTTCCGGCTAGTGTCATTTTTGAAGCGCTGGAGCTGGCTCTGGCCACCGCTACCAAGAAGCGTTTTGAAGATGAAGTAGAACTGCGTGTAGAGATCAATCGCCAGACAGGCAACTACGAGACTTTCCGTCGCTGGACAGTTGTCGAAGACGAAGATCTGGACGATCCTGCTTACGAATTGGCTGTTGATCAGGCCCAGGCGAAAAAGCCGGGTGCTGTTGCAGGCGACCTGATCGAAGAAAAAATCGATTCCATCGAATTCGGTCGTATCGCGGCGCAGACCGCCAAGCAAGTCATTGTGCAGAAAGTTCGCGAAGCCGAGCGTGCTCAGGTAGTCGATGCCTACCGCGAGCGTCTGGGTGAAATCATTTCTGGTACTGTTAAAAAGGTTACACGTGACAATGTCATCGTTGACCTGGGTAACAATGCCGAAGCCTTGCTGGCTCGTGAAGACATCATTTCCCGGGAAACTTTCCGGGTCGGTGTTCGCGTCCGTGCTCTGCTGAAAGAAATTCGCACCGAAAACCGTGGCCCTCAGCTGATCCTGTCGCGTACTGCGCCAGAGATGCTGATCGAGCTTTTCCGCATTGAAGTGCCGGAAATTGCCGAAGGTCTCATCGAGGTGATGGCTGCCTCCCGTGACCCGGGTTCTCGTGCGAAAATCGCTGTTCGCTCCAAGGATAAACGAATCGACCCGCAAGGTGCCTGTATCGGCATGCGCGGTTCGCGAGTTCAGGCTGTTTCCGGCGAGCTGGGTGGCGAGCGTGTGGATATCGTCCTTTGGGACGATAACCCGGCGCAGTTCGTGATCAATGCAATGTCCCCTGCAGAAGTAGCGGCAATCATCGTAGATGAAGACGCGCATGCAATGGATATCGCAGTGGGAGCGGACAACCTGGCCCAGGCTATTGGTCGTGGCGGTCAGAACGTGCGTCTGGCAAGTCAGCTGACTGGCTGGACCCTGAACGTAATGACCGAATCGGACATCCAGGCCAAGCAGCAAGCTGAAACCGGTGACATCCTGCGCAACTTCATCGAAGAGCTCGAAGTCGATGAAGAATTGGCACAGGTGCTGGTTGATGAAGGCTTCACCAGCCTGGAAGAGATTGCCTACGTACCGTTGGAAGAAATGCTCAACATCGACGGCTTTGACGAAGACATCGTCAACGAGCTTCGCGCTCGTGCCAAGGATCGTTTGTTGACTAAAGCCATCGCTACAGAGGAAAAGCTGGCAGACGCCCATCCGGCCGAAGACCTGCTCTCGCTTGAGGGTATGGACAAGGATTTGGCGATGGAACTGGCGGTGCGCGGCGTAATTACCCGCGAAGACCTGGCCGAGCAGTCTATAGATGACCTGCTCGACATCGACGGCATTGACGATGATCGTGCCGGCAAGTTGATCATGGCCGCCCGAGCCCACTGGTTCGAGTAATTGGGCGCGGCCTGAGGAGAGAAGTGCATGACGCAAGTCACGGTGAAAGAACTGGCCAAAGTGGTCGACACACCGGTAGAGCGCCTGTTACAGCAGATGCGTGAGGCAGGTCTGCCGCACACCGCCGCCGAGCAAGTTGTGACCGATAACGAAAAACAAGCCTTGTTGACGCACCTGAAAAGCGGTCACAAGGCCAAGGTGGAAGAGCCTCGCAAGATTACCTTGCAGCGCAAGACCACCAGCACCCTGCGCGTTGCTGGCAGCAAGAGCATCAGCGTTGAAGTGCGCAAGAAGAAAGTCTTTGTGCAGCGTAGCCCGGAAGAGATCGAAGCCGAGCGCAAGCGCGAGATGGATGAACGCCGTGCGGTAGAAAACGCCGCCCGTCAAAAGGCTGAAGAAGAAGCCAAGCGTCGCGCTGAAGAAGATGCGCGCAGCCAGCCTGCTGCCAGCCAGTCGGCTCCGGCTGCTGCCGAGCCTGTTGCCGCCGCCGAGCCTGTGCGCGAAGCAGCGCCAGCCGCTGCTCCGGCACCGGCCAGCGCCGCGCCTTCTGCCGATGCTCGCAAGCGTGACGAACAGCGTCGCCCTGACAAGCCTCGTGCTGACGACCGCAACGCCCGTGGCGGCGACGGCGAGCGTAAAAACGCTCCGCATCGCGCTTCGGTCAAGGAGAAGGCTCCGGCCCCTCGCGTTGCTCCTCGCACTACCGACGAGGAAAGCGACAGCTTCCGTCGTGGTGGTCGTGGCAAGGGTAAGCTGAAGAAGCGTAACGCGCATGGTTTCCAGAGCCCTACCGGCCCGGTCATCCGTGACGTTGCCATTGGCGAGACCATCACTGTCGGCGAATTGTCGGCACAGATGTCGGTCAAGGCCGCTGAAGTCATCAAGTTCATGTTCAAGATGGGCACCCCGGTGACCATCAACCAGGTACTGGATCAGGAAACTGCCCAGTTGATCGCCGAAGAGCTGGGCCACAAGGTCACGCTGGTCAGCGACAACGCCCTGGAAGATTCCCTGGCTGAATCGCTGAAGTTCGAAGGTGAGTCGTTCTCCCGTGCACCGGTTGTGACCGTAATGGGCCACGTCGACCATGGTAAGACCTCGCTGCTCGACTACATCCGTCGTGCCAAGGTTGCAGCTGGCGAAGCCGGCGGCATCACCCAACACATCGGTGCCTACCACGTTGAAACCGAGCGCGGCATGGTCACGTTCCTCGACACCCCGGGTCACGCCGCGTTTACCGCCATGCGTGCTCGTGGTGCCAAGGCAACGGATATCGTGATTCTGGTTGTTGCAGCTGACGATGGCGTGATGCCTCAGACCATCGAAGCTGTTCAGCACGCTGTTGCGGCTGGTGTTCCGCTGGTTGTTGCGGTGAACAAGATCGACAAGCCTGGTGCTGACCTCGATCGTATCCGCAGCGAGCTGTCGGTCCATGGCGTGACGTCCGAAGAGTGGGGCGGTGATACGCCTTTCGTTTCGGTCTCCGCGAAGATGGGTACTGGCGTCGACGAATTGCTGGAAGCTGTTCTGCTGCAGGCCGAAGTTCTGGAACTCAAGGCAACCCCGTCGGCCCCTGGTCGTGGTGTTGTTGTCGAGTCCCGTCTGGACAAGGGTCGTGGCCCGGTCGCTACTGTTCTGGTTCAGGACGGTACGCTGCGTCAGGGCGACATGGTGCTGGTCGGTTCGAACTTCGGCCGCATCCGCGCCATGCTCGACGAGAACGGCAAGCCGGTCAAAGAAGCAGGTCCTTCGATTCCGGTCGAGATCCTGGGTCTTGACGGTACACCGGACGCTGGCGACGAGATGAGCGTGCTGTCGGACGAGAAGAAAGCCCGTGAAGTGGCTCTGTTCCGTCAAGGCAAGTTCCGCGAAGTCAAACTGGCCCGTGCTCACGCTGGCAAGCTGGAAAACATCTTCGAGAACATGGGTCAGGCAGAGAAGAAGACGCTCAATATCGTCCTCAAATCTGACGTACGCGGTTCCCTCGAAGCGTTGAACGGCGCCTTGAACGGCCTGGGTAACGACGAAGTGCAAGTGCGCGTGGTCGGTGGCGGTGTCGGTGGTATCACCGAGAGCGACGCCAACCTGGCACTGGCCTCCAACGCTGTACTGTTCGGCTTCAACGTGCGTGCCGATGCCGGCGCTCGCAAGATCGTCGAGCAGGAAGGTCTGGACATGCGTTACTACAACGTGATCTACGACATCATCGAAGACGTCAAGAAAGCCCTCACCGGCATGCTTGGCAGCGACGTCCGGGAGAATATCCTGGGTATCGCCGAAGTCCGCGATGTGTTCCGCTCGCCGAAATTCGGCGCGATCGCAGGGTGTATGGTTCTGGAAGGCACTGTCTACCGTAACCGTCCGATTCGTGTTCTGCGCGAAGACATCGTTATCTTTGAAGGCGAGCTGGAATCCCTGCGCCGCTTCAAGGACGACGCTGCCGAAGTACGTGCAGGCATGGAATGCGGTATCGGCGTCAAGAGCTACAACGACGTCAAGGTCGGTGACAAGATCGAAGTCTTCGAGAAGGTCCAAGTGGCTCGCAGCCTCTAAATCGCGAGCTTCAGGAGTCATGGTGGGAGCCTCGCATGCAAATGCCCTGCTTTCCCCATGGGCTCTAAACGCAACGCCCGGTCTGGCAATTGTCAGGCCGGGCGTTTGCCGCTTTCAGACTGTCAGGGTTTGGTCCCGGATCAGTAACAGGTAACAAGCATGGCAAAAGAATACAGCCGTACCCAACGTATCGGCGATCAGATGCAGCGCGAACTGGCGCAGCTGATCCGTCGCGAAATCAAGGACCCACGCGTGGGTCTGGTCACCATCACCGCCGTAGACGTCAGCCGTGACGTGGGTCATGCGAAGATTTTCATGACCGTCATGGGCCAGGACAGCGCCGAAGAAATCGCGCAGACCATCAAGGTGCTCAACGCTGCCGCAGGTTTCCTGCGCATGCAGCTGGCCCGTGAAATGAAGCTGCGCAGCGTGCCTCAACTGCATTTCCACTATGACGAAAGCGTCGTGCGTGGCGCGCATCTCTCAGCGCTGATCGAGCGTGCCGTGGCAGAAGACGGTCAGCATCAGGAAGGCCCTGCATCGGCGGATGCAAAGCCTGAAAGTACCGAGGAATAAAGAGTGGCTCAGGTCAAGCGTATACGCCGCAATGTCAGCGGGATCATCCTGCTCGACAAGCCGCTGGGTTTCACTTCCAACGCCGCTCTGCAAAAGGTTCGCTGGCTGCTCAATGCCGAGAAAGCCGGGCACACCGGCAGCCTCGATCCTCTGGCAACGGGCGTTCTGCCATTGTGTTTTGGTGAAGCGACCAAGTTCTCTCAGTACCTGCTCGATTCGGACAAGTCCTATGAGACCCTGGCGCAACTGGGCAAGACCACTACCACTGCCGACTCTGAAGGCGAGGTTTTGCTCACGCGTCCGGTGACCGTTGGTCGCGACGATATCGAAGCGGCTCTGCCGCATTTTCGCGGACAAATCAGCCAGATACCTCCCATGTACTCGGCCCTCAAGCGTGATGGCCAGCCACTTTACAAGCTGGCACGTGCAGGGGAAGTAGTGGAGCGCGAGCCCCGTTCTGTTACTATTGCGCGCCTGGAATTACTTGCTTGCGAAGGTGACACAGCACGTCTGTCCGTCGATTGCAGCAAAGGCACCTATATCCGTACGCTGGTCGAGGATATCGGTGAGAAGCTTGGTTGTGGTGCTTACGTCGCAGAGCTGCGTCGTACCCAGGCCGGGCCTTTCACGCTGGCTCAGACAGTGACGCTGGAAGAGCTCGAGCAGGTGCATGCCGACGGCGGCAATGAAGCGGTTGACCGTTTCCTCATGCCATCGGACAGCGGTCTGCTGGACTGGCCGCTGTTGAAGTTTTCGGAACACAGTTCGTTTTACTGGTTGCATGGTCAGCCAGTACGCGCGCCGGACGCACCGAAATTCGGTATGGTTCGCGTGCAGGATCACGAAGGTCGCTTCATCGGTATCGGTGAAGTCGCCGAAGACGGGCGCATTGCGCCGCGTCGCCTGATTCGGTCAGAGTGACCGAAACCAGTCCAGCCGCCGGCTTGCCGGCGAGTGGGGTGGAACGAGGATGGCTGTCAACAGGCACGGTCATACCTCATTTTTTAATACGAGGATCTGTCCTCGGCCTGTTGGAAACGTTTCTCCGGAAGCGCTTCCTTGCACAAAAGGATTGCCCACATGGCACTCAGCGTTGAAGAAAAAGCTCAGATCGTAACCGACTACCAGCAAGCTGTTGGTGATACTGGTTCGCCAGAAGTGCAAGTTGCACTGCTGACCGCCAACATCAACAAACTGCAAGGCCACTTCAAGGCCAACGGTAAGGACCACCACTCACGTCGTGGTCTGATCCGTATGGTAAACCAGCGTCGCAAGCTGCTGGATTACCTGAAAGGTAAGGACGTTAGCCGTTACAGCGCCCTGATCGGTCGTCTGGGTCTGCGTCGCTAATAACGACGTTGCTAGAGGTTGGTTGTCTGTCACGATCCGTCGGGTTTGCCCGGTGGTTCTGGCAGGCTCCCAGCCTCAAGTTTTATCTGGGCTGTGGAAGGGGCCGATTCCCCACGCTGCCCAAGAATTCGCAAGAAACCAGTTCCCCAAGAGCCACAAAGAAAGGTAGGAAACCGTGAACCCGGTAATCAAAAAGTTTCAGTTCGGTCAATCGACCGTAACCCTCGAGACAGGCCGTATCGCCCGTCAAGCCTCTGGTGCAGTATTGGTCACCGTTGACGACGACGTCAGCGTACTCGTGACTGTGGTCGGCGCCAAACAGGCTGACGCTGGCAAAGGCTTCTTCCCTCTGTCCGTGCACTATCAGGAAAAAACCTACGCTGCCGGCAAGATTCCTGGTGGTTTCTTCAAGCGTGAAGGCCGTCCTTCCGAGAAAGAAACCCTGACTTCGCGCCTGATCGACCGTCCGATCCGCCCGTTGTTTCCAGAAGGCTTCATGAACGAAGTGCAGGTCGTCTGCACCGTCGTCTCCACCAGCAAGAAAATCGATCCGGACATCGCTGCGATGATCGGTACTTCGGCTGCCCTGGCCATCTCCGGTATCCCGTTTGACGGTCCGGTCGGTGCTGCCCGCGTTGCTTTCCACGAAAGCACCGGCTACCTGTTGAACCCGACTTACGAGCAGCTGCAGGCTTCGAGCCTGGACATGGTCGTAGCCGGTACTTCCGAAGCCGTTCTGATGGTCGAGTCGGAAGCCAAAGAGCTGACCGAAGACCAGATGCTGGGCGCCGTGCTGTTCGCGCATGACGAGTTCCAGGTCGTGATCAACGCCATCAAGGAACTGGCTGCCGAAGCCGCCAAGCCTACCTGGGACTGGCAGCCAAAGCCTGAAGCGACTGCACTGCTGGGCGCTATCCGTGCCGAGTTCGGCGACGCGATCTCCCAGGCTTACACCATCACCGTCAAAGCCGACCGCTATGCGCGTCTGGGCGAACTGAAAGATCAGGTCGTTGCCAAGCTCGCTGTCGAAGACGGCAGCCCGTCTGCCAGCGAAGTCAAAGCGGCTTTCGGCGAAATCGAATACCGCACCGTTCGCGAAAACATCGTTAACGGCAAGCCGCGTATCGATGGTCGTGACACGCGCACCGTTCGTCCTCTGAACATCGAAGTCGGCGTTCTGCCGAAGACTCACGGTTCGGCACTGTTCACCCGTGGCGAAACTCAGGCGCTGGTGGTTGCCACGCTGGGTACTGCACGTGACGCACAGCTGCTCGACACCCTCGAAGGCGAGAAAAAAGACCCCTTCATGCTGCACTACAACTTCCCTCCGTTCTCGGTGGGCGAGTGTGGTCGCATGGGCGGCGCAGGTCGTCGTGAAATCGGTCACGGCCGTCTGGCCCGTCGCAGTGTCCAGGCCATGCTGCCAGGCGCTGACGTATTCCCGTACACCATCCGTGTCGTGTCGGAAATCACCGAGTCCAACGGCTCCAGCTCCATGGCTTCGGTCTGCGGTGCTTCCCTGGCTCTGATGGACGCTGGTGTGCCGATGAAGGCACCGGTTGCCGGTATCGCCATGGGTCTGGTCAAGGAAGGCGAGAAGTTCGCCATTCTGACCGACATCCTGGGTGACGAAGACCACCTGGGCGACATGGACTTCAAGGTAGCCGGTACCTCCAAAGGTGTTACCGCGCTGCAGATGGACATCAAGATCAAAGGCATCACCGAAGAAATCATGGAGATCGCCCTGGGCCAGGCCCTGGAAGCTCGCCTGAACATCCTCGGCCAGATGAACCAGATCATCGGTCAGTCGCGTAACGAACTGTCGGCCAACGCTCCGACCATGATCGCGATGAAGATCGACACCGACAAGATCCGTGACGTGATCGGCAAGGGCGGCGCAACCATCCGTGCCATCTGCGAAGAGACCAAGGCTTCGATCGACATCGAAGACGATGGCTCGATCAAGATCTTCGGCGAGTCCAAGGAAGCGGCTGAGGCAGCACGTCAGCGCGTTCTGGGCATCACCGCAGAAGCGGAAATCGGCAAGATCTACGTCGGCAAGGTTGAGCGCATCGTCGATTTCGGCGCATTCGTCAACATCCTGCCGGGCAAGGACGGTCTGGTTCACATCTCTATGCTGAGCGATGCTCGCGTAGAGAAAGTGACCGACATCCTCAAGGAAGGTCAGGAGGTCGAAGTACTGGTACTGGACGTGGACAACCGCGGCCGTATCAAGCTGTCGATCAAGGACGTAGCCGCAGCGAAAGCGTCGGGCGTCTGATTGATCTGAGCGGCATGTGAAAAAGGACTCTTCGGAGTCCTTTTTTTATGAGCGCAATTAAAGGCTTACACATGGAGCATGCAAACTGCTCGGTGCAAACATGCATCTTGCAACCCCGGGTTTGAGCGAACGGGCAATCTGCACGACTCAGCAAAATAGAGAAAAACATAAGCTATTGATTATAAAGGTTATTTTGACTGTCTCATTTTTGGCACACCGCTTGCGATACACCTGTTAACCCTGCCACCACATGCTGGTGCAGATTTTGAGAAAAACAGGAGTTATCGTATGAAGAAGTTTGCTATTGCCGCTGCTACCGCTACTGCCCTGACTCTGACCATGGCCAATGCTGCTTTCGCACAGACCTCGGCCCAAGCGCCAATGGTTCTGGCAGCTAACACCACTACTCAAGAAGTCAAAGAAGACGTGTCCGATTCCTGGATCACCGGCAAAGTCAAAGCTGATCTTGTAACCGAGAAAGGCATCCCTGGCACCGACATCAAGGTTGAGACCAACAAAGGCGTGGTTTCCCTGTCCTCCATGGTAAAAGTTACCGAAGCTCAGAAAAACACCGCCGTCGCTATCACCAAGAAAATCAAAGGTGTTAAAGACGTATCGGCTGCTGGCCTGAAAGCCGAGTAATCGAATACTGCTCATGAACAGCCGCAGTCATTGATTGATGGAAGGTTCATGCGAGGCTACAAGGATGTAGCCATTAAAGGCCCCGACTGAAGAGTCGGGGCCTTTTCTATGGGGTGACGAAACAGATGAAGGGCAGGGAAGCAGGGGATCAGTTGCGGCGTTTGCTCTCGATGCCCACCAGGCGCCCGCCTTCGAAGCGCAGGTACTGATACATGCCGTTATCAGGACCGTATATCCACTCCTCGATCCTCACGGCTTCGGACCTTCGATAATTGCTATTGAAGGTTTCCTGAGTGCCGAGCACCTCCTGGCTGACCGGTTCGCCGCATTTCTGCTGGACTTCGAACGCCCGGTCACCGGTGCTGACCAGTTGGCTGCCGCAACGCAGGGTTGAGCTGGCATATGCCGAGGCGACAACTGACCCGGCCATGGCGGCGAGTGTCAGGTTGATCAGCCGTTTGATTCGGGTGTGTGCCAATGGCTTCATTCGCTGTCGAGGTGCAGAGGGCTGATGACTTTACCATCCGGTTGGGCCTGACCCAGTTGCGCGTCTACGAAGTACACGCGAGCGTCTTCGAGCTTGCCCTTGTCCACCAGGTAATCCTTGATGCTGCTGGCTCTGCTCTGGCCCAGTTCGCGCAGCAGCACCTCATTGCTGCTCCAGAACTTGAGCACCGCGGCACGCATCTGGGCAGCACGTTGCTCCTTGCCCAGACTGGCCCATTCAGCGGGCGGTTGCTGTTTCAGGCGTGTCCTGTAGATACCCTCGAGCATAGGCGCCTTTTCCTCTTCCGGGACTTGTACCAAGCCGGCCCTGGCTGGAACCTTGTCGCCACGTCGCTGGAGGATCTTGTAATACGTGTACTGGTATTCGCGTTCCAGCCTTTGCTGGGCGATCAATGGACCGTCACTGCTGGCGGCGCTGGTGCCTTCGATCTCCAGCTTCAGGTCCGGACGCTCCTTGAGCGCTACCGAGAGCTTGTCCAGGGCCTTTTGCGCCTCTGCCGACAAGTCACTGGTGCCTGGCGCGAAACTTACGCTGCCGAGGTCCTCGGAGCTTCCACCGGCGACCAGCCCGCCGAGCATCTTGAACGGTGCCTGTGCGGCACGCAGCACCAGATTGCGCAGGGTTTGCCAGACAATCGGCATGACGCTGAACTGCGGGTTGTTCAGATCGCCTTCGATAGGCAGCTCAAGGGAAATACGCCCTTTGGTATCCTTGAGCAGCGCGACCGCCAGACGAATAGGCAGGTCCAGCGCATCCGGGCTGTCGACCCGTTCACCCAGTTGCAGCTGCTCCACCAGCACCTTGTTCTGGGCCTTGAGCTGGCCCTTGGTGATCAGGTAGTGCAGGTCGAGATTGAGCCGGCCTTTGCGGATCCGGAAGCCTGCGAACTTGCCGGAGTAGGGAGTCAGGTTGGTCAGCTCGACGCGCTTGAAGCTGGTGGTGATATCCAGGCTGGCCATCGGGTCGAACGGGTTGAGGCTGCCCTTGATGGTCACCGGCGCATAGCGGTCGACCTTGCCCTCGATGTTCACCGGGGCCGGTGTAGGCTTGCGGTTGTCGATGGTGCCGATACGACCGTTGAGCTGTTGCACGGCGGTGGCGAAGTTTGGGGTCAGGGTCATGTCGGCAAAGTTTGCCGAGCCATTGTTGATATTCACTTCACCCACGTAGATCGCCAGCGGGTTTTCCTTCTTGCCTGCGGCTTGGGTTCTGGCTGCCTTTGGCTGGGCGGCGGTCTTGCCAGTAGCTGCGTCGGCTGGCTGCGGGATCAACAGGTCGTCGATGTTAGTGGTCCGGTCCTCATTGATCATGAAGCGCGCGTAAGGCTGATCCATGTTCACTTTGGCAATCGACAAGCCCTTGCCGTGCTGGTAGTCCAGGCCCTCCAGCGCCAGTTGCTGCCACTTCAGGAAGTCGCGCTGTTTGAGCGTATCCAGCGTGTGCAACTGATTGACCTGTGCTTTACCGGTGACGCTGAACGCCAGTGGCTCGGTGCTTTTCAGGTCGACCGCCAGATCGCTGCCGAGCATGCCGCTGCGCAGCTCCAGACGAATGAACGGGCTGATGTAGGCCTGGGCGAGGCGCAGGTCGATGTCGCGGGTGGTTACGTTGAGTCGTGCGCTGACCGGATTGAGGTTCACGTCACCGGCGGCAGTGAGATTGCCCTGTTTGCCCAGCCCGGTATCCAGCTTGAGCGTGAAGGGCGCCTTGTTCAGGCTGTCGAAATTCTGGATGTCCAGATTCAGCGGGCCAACGTCCAGCGCGACCGGCTCTTTAGGCACGCGATCTGCCAGATGGACCATGTAGTTGCGCAATTGCACATCCCGCAACAGGACCTGCCAGGGTTTGCTCTGCGCCACGGGTTGAGCGCTGACTTTGGCTGAGGCCTCGGTGGCAGGCGCCGGCTCGGCGGCTTTTTCGTCCACGGCTGGGGTGTGCGGCGCTGCGGGCTTGCCCGGTTGGCTGGCGAACAGTTTTTGCCAGTCCAGTTGCCCGTCGGCTTCACGCGCGGCCCAGGTTTCCAGTTTCTGGCTGCGGACCTTGCCTACGGTAACCAGCTGCTTTGCCAGGTCGACCGATGTTTCGCTGACGTCCAGGCGTTGCAGGCGTACCAGGGGGCGACCGTCGGGAGCGTTGAGCGCGAACGGCGCAACACTGGCCGAGACGTTGGTCAACTTCAGTTCAGTTTCCCTGGACAGGTTCAATGTGTAGGCCGTGCTGAAATTCAGCACGCCGTCCTCGAGCGCCAGTGGCAAGGCATCGCGCACATAAGGCCACCACAGTTTCATCTTGCTGTCGGTGACTTTCAGCGTGCCCTCGGAGGTGATCGGGATCAGGCTGATACGGCCGACCCAGTCGATCTGCCCACCGTCCGGACCCGCCGCGACCAGGGTCATGTCGGCATTGTCTTCAGGCAGTGTGCTGAGGTTCTTGAGCTCGAAATCCAGCGCGTCGTAGAGAAACTCGATGGGCTGGCTGGGGCGCAGGTCCTGGAAGTGAACGTAGCCTCCCGCCAGTTTGATTTCGTCGATACGCAGCGGGAATGGCTTGCTGGCGGGTTCGTCCTGTGCCGGTTCGCTGGCGGGCAGCTTGAACAGCTGCGCCAGATTGAGCTTGCCCTGTTTATCGAACAGCAGCTCGGTGCGCGGTTTGATCAGCTCGACGCGTTGCAGGTGCAGGGCGCGCGTCCACAGGCTGTTGATTTGCAGATTGGCATAAAGCTTTTCAAACGCCACCTGCTCCTTGCCTGGCGTGCCGATGTTCAGGCCCCAGAGTGTCAGCTCCAGGGTGAAGGGGTTGAATTCCAGGCGTTCGAGCCTGGCCGGCACCGTGGCGTAATTGGCCAGTTGCTGGTTGGCGATCCGCAGAGCGACGCCGGGAAGAATGAAAAACCCCAGCAAACTGTAGAGCGCGATCACAGCCAGCAGGGAGCCGAGTGTGCGTTTCAATCCTCTGGACATGGGCAGCGGCGTCTCTCTCTTTTGGAAGCCCTTGGAGTATGGCATGCCTGTTCGGTTCCCAAGGCACTGCCCTCGCGGCTTGTAGGAATTTTCCGGTTGCGCTTGACGATATCAGGCGCCGAGTCAGAGTTGCAGAATCAGCGTTTTCAGCGGTGGTTGATTATCCTGAGACGGGAAGTCTGCGGCGGGACGCATTTCCTGGCAGTCGCGCACCGGACGCCCGGCCTTGGTGGCACAGCGCAGCACCTGCTCGCGCCAGTCCTGCATGCTGACTTTCGCCAGATTGTTGCAGCAGATCAGCACGCCATCGTCTGCCGTGGTCAACAGCGCAGGTTTGAGCAGGCTCTGATAGTCGCGCAGCAAATCAACGGTGCCGAACGCGCTCTTGGCCCAGGCCGGTGGATCGAGCAGGACCAGATCATATTGGCGCTGTTGCAGTTTCACGTAGCTGGGCAATTGCTGGCTGCGGCGCGCAGCAATGGGCAACCCGGCCAACTGGCGGATCGCCGGAAAATAATCCGACTGGATGAATTGCATGGGGGGCAGTTGCGGGTTGAGCGCACCATTCTCGCGACCCACCGCCAGATTGCCCTCGGCGAAATCGAGATTGCACACTTCACTCGCGCCACCGGCCGCCGCACTCAGGCCGACGCCGCAGGTGTAGGCGAACAGGTTCAGCACGCTTTTGCCGGCGCTGTGCTGCTTGACCCAGCCGCGGGTGTTGCGCAGGTCCAGAAACAACAGCGGGTCCTGGCCTGCATGCCGACCGCGGACCCGGTAATTGAGCCCCCATTCGTGGCCGACATGATCGGCCAGAGCCGCGTCTTCAGCCTTGTACACGGTGTCGTGGCGATCGACGCGCGAGTTGCCTTGCGAGCGATCGTTATAGACCAGCAGGGTGTCCAGGCCCAGGCGCGTGTTGACCCGTTCATGCAGCGCCAGCAGGGCATCGCGATCCAGGCGGGTGTGAAAGCTCTGTACCAGCAATTGCGGGCCGTAGCGGTCGATGGTCAGCCCGCTGGCACCCTCCTGGCTGCCGTGAAACAGTCGATAGCAGTCCGTGCCCTGTCCATGCAATTGGTCAAGCAACGCCTGGCGATTGTCGAGGGCGACGCTGAGCGCCTGATTCAAGGAAGACATGCTGAGCGCCTCGGGCTGGAATAAGGCGCGGGAGTTTACCAGTTACCGGGCGCCGGGGGTTTTTGGCGTCTGCCATGCGCTTGATCTCCTGCGTTGTCATACAGCGCCAATATTCCCCTGCTACGGTGCTTTTTTGCCTGTCAGCGAGGGGATAACCGTGAGCCAGTTCGATCTCAAGCGTCGCCGTGTCATCCAGGCCGTCGGAACGGTAGGTGCCGGTCTGCTGTTACCGGGTGTTGCACCGGCGGTCATCGCCTCGGTGCAGGATCGTCCGAAGATGATGGATGGCGTGCAGTCCGGCGATGTGTTCGGCGACAAGGCAATCGTCTGGAGCCGCAGCGACCGGCCTTCGCGCATGGTCGTCGAGTGGGACACGCGCAGCATGTTCACCCAGCCACGCCGCGTGGTGTCGGCGCTGGCCGATCAGCGTAGCGACTTTACCGCGCGGGTCGAGTTGAGCGGGCTGCCTGTCGATCAGGCGATTTTCTACCGGGTGTCTTTCGAGGATGCGCAGAGCGGTGTCGCCGGTGAGCCGTGGTTCGGTCATTTGCGCAGCACACCGCAGCAGCGCCGCGACATCCGCTTCGTCTGGAGCGGCGACACGGTAGGGCAGGGCTTTGGCATCAACCCCGATATTGGCGGCATGCGTATCTATGAAGCCATGCGTTTGCGCTTGCCGGACTTTTTTATCCACAGCGGTGACACCATCTACGCCGACAGCCCGGTGCCGGAGCAGCTCACCACGGAGGGCGGGCGCGTCTGGCGCAATATCACCACCGAGGCGAAGAGCAAGGTGGCGGAGACCCTCGACGAATACCGGGGCAATTACCGCTACAACCTGATGGATGAAAACCTGCGCCGCTTCAACGCCGAAGTCCCGCAGATCTGGCAGTGGGATGATCACGAAGTGACCAACAACTGGTCACCCAGCAAACAGCTCGATGATCGCTACAAGGTCAAGGACATCGGCCTGCTGTCCTCGCGTGCCCGCCAGGCTTATCTTGAATACGCGCCGCTGCGCTTGCAGGAAGCCGACAACGGCGGGCGCATTTATCGCAAGATCCCCTACGGTCCGATGCTCGACGTCTTCGTCCTCGATATGCGCAGCTACCGCGCCGGCAACGATGCCAACCTGGCCGACAAACCCGGCCCGACCACCGCATTCATGGGCCGTGAGCAACTGGACTGGCTCAAGCGCGAGCTCAATGCATCGCGCGCGCAGTGGAAAGTCATCGCGGCCGACATGCCCATTGGGCTGGGCGTGCCGGATGGCGAGGTCAGCCCCGGCGTACCGCGTTGGGAGGCCATCGCCAACGGCAATGACGGTCCGGCGTTGGGGCGTGAGCTGGAGGTCGCCGAATTGCTGGCGTACCTGCGCGCGCAGAAGATTCGCGATTGCGTCTGGCTGACGGCCGATGTGCATTACTGCGCCGCACATCATTACCAGCCGGATCTGGCCGTGTTTCAGGACTTCGACCCGTTCTGGGAGTTCGTCGCCGGGCCATTGAACGCCGGTAGCTATGGTCCCAACGTGCTGGACAAGACCTTTGGTCCCGAGCTGGTGTTCCAGAAAGCGCCGCCTGCGCAGAACACCTCGCCGTTCGCGGGTTTTCAGTTTTTTGGTGAAGTGAATATCGACGGGCAGACCGGTGAGATGACCGTGGCGCTGCGCGATCTGGACGGGGTCTCGGTCTTCGAGCGCAAGCTCCAGCCTGTGAAGGAAGTCAGCCGCATCGTCTGATGAACAACAGACGCGGCGCGGTGATCAGGGTTTCGGAAATTCCGTGCAACATGCTCGTCCTCGGTGGCCTATCATGAGCTACCTAACGACGGGACCGGATGCGTTGCATGCTGGCTATTTTTCTCGAAACCCTGAACATCACCGCCCCGGTGTTTGCCATGCTGTTTCTGGGCGTGTTCCTCAGGCGTATCGGCGCGATCAATGATGGCTTCATCGTTGCGGCTTCCGGGCTGGTGTTCAACGTCACCATGCCTGCGCTGCTGTTTCTGGGCATTATTCACGCCGACCTGCGCACCGCCCTGCAGCCCAAGCTGCTGATTTTTTTCAGCATCGCTACGCTCCTGAGTTTTGCATTCGCCTGGTGCTGGGCGATCTGGCGTTGCCCGCACGAAGAGCGCGGGATCTACGTCCAGGGCGCGTTTCGTGGCAATAACGGGGTCATCGGTCTGGCCCTGGCGGCCAGCATGTACGGGCCTGATGGCATTTCACTGGGCGCGATTCTCGCCGCGCTGGTCATCGTCTTCTACAACACGTTATCGACGGTGGTATTGGCGGTTTACAGCCCGGTGATCAAGTCCGATCCCTGGAGCATCTTCAAAAGCGTGCTGGCCAACCCGCTGATCATCAGCGTGATCATCGCCTCACCCTTCGCTTACTTTGCCATCGGCCTGCCCAAATGGCTGGAAACCTCCGGCAGCTACCTGGCCCAGATGACCCTGCCGCTGGCACTGATCTGCATCGGTGGCACATTGTCGCTGGCGTCATTGCGCAAGAGTGGGAAACTGGCTGTCAGTGCCAGCGTCATGAAAATGATCACGCTGCCAGTGCTGTGCACGCTGGCCGCCTGGCTGGCCGGTTTTCGCGGCGCTGAACTGGGGATTCTGTTCCTGTATTTCGGCAGCCCGACAGCGGCTGCCAGCTACATCATGGCGCGCACGGCCAACGGCAACTACGAGCTGGCTGCCGCGATCATTGTCATCACCACGCTGGCTGCCGCGGTCACGACCAACGTGGGGATTTTCATCCTGCAATGGGGCGGCTGGATCTAATCCGCTTTGACGTAGCTGTCGATCACTTCCTGCGCCGCACGAAACGCGTCGATGGCCGCTGGCACGCCGGCGTACACCGCGCAGTGCAGCAGCGCTTCGCGAATCTCCTCGACCGTGCAGCCATTGTTCAGTGCGCCACGAACGTGGCCCTTCAGTTCTTGCGGGCATTTCAGGGCGGTGAGGGTGGCCAGGGTGATCAGGCTGCGGGTTTTCAATGGCAGGCCCTCGCGACTCCAGACGCTGCCCCAGGCGTGCTCGTTGACGAAATCCTGCAGTGGCTGGCTGAACTCGGTGGCATTGCCCAGCGCGCGGTCGACGTAGACATCGCCCATCACCTGGCGACGGATCTGTTCGCCGTCACTGATCGTCTTGTCTGTCATGGCCTTGCTCCTTGTATCGATGCGGGTTGGAGGTCAGTGCTGACGTCGCCAGGCGCGAATCGTGCCCCAGACAACCACAGCGCCCAGCACAGGTAACACCAGCGTGAGCATTTTGCTTTCAAGCCGTTCGGCCAGCGCCATACCGGTGCTGATCGACAGGATATGCAGCCCGTAGGTCAGGTACAACGACAGCAGAAACAGGCCTTCCAGACGGTCTATCCGGTATCCGGAATAAAACAGCGGCACACACAGCAGCGACACGCCGAGCATGATCGGCAGGTCGAACACCAGTGCATTTGGCGAGATCGTCAGCGGCACCGGGGCGACCAGTGCGGTCAGCCCCAGCACGCCCAGCAGATTGAACAGGTTGCTGCCGATCACGTTGCCCACGGCAATATCGCGCTCACCACGAAACGCTGCGATCAGCGAGGTCATCAGTGCTGGCAGTGATGTGCCGATGGCAATGATGGTCAGGCCGACGATGCGTTCGGACAGCCCAAGATGGATTGCAATCACCACTGACGCGTCGACCAGCAGGTGTCCGCCAGCGGTCAACAGCAGCAGGCCAGTGGCAAGCATGAGGATACGCGTGAAGGTACGAGGTTTTGCGGTTGTCTCGGCATGTCCGTGACGCGGCGCATGACCGCCCTGACGGATGATGACGATCAGGCAGAACAGCAACCCGGCGAGCAGCAGTGCGCCGTCAAGCTTGCTGAATTCGCCGCTCCACGACAGGCCGATAGCCAGCACGCAGGCACCGATCATCAGCGGAATGTCGACGTGCAACACCTGACGGGCAACGCGTAACGGAATGATCAGCGCGCACAGGCCCAGGATCACCAGTACATTGAAAATGTTACCGCCGATGACACTGCCCACCGCGATGTCGGTGTTATCGGCAAACGCGGCTTGCAGGCTTACTGCCATCTGCGGCGCGCTGGTGCCCATTGCCACGACGGTCAGGCCGACGATCAGTGGCCGGACCTTGAAAATCGCCGCCAGATGCACCGCTGCACGCACTGACAGTTCTGCCCCGATCAGCAGCAATAACAAGCCACTGAGCATCTGGATAAGTGCGGGGGCGGGCAGGGCCGATAGCTGGAGAATACGAGTGTCCTTGTTGGCGGTGATCGGGGGTTGGGTTTAATCCAGGGCCTGCACACGGACTGGCGCTGTCCCGCTGCGCAGCATACCCAGTTGTTCGGCCGCTTCGCGAGAGACATCGATCAGACGACCACGGGTGTGAGGGCCGCGATCGTTGACGCGCACGACTACCGACCTGTCGTTGTCGAGGTTGGTGACCTTGACGCGCGTGCCGAAGGGCAGTTGGCGATGTGCAGCGGTCAGCGCGTTCTGATTGAACGGCTCGCCGCTGGCAGTGCGGTTGCCGTGATGGCGGGCGCCGTAATAGGCGGCGGTGCCGGTCTCGTCATAACCATGGGGGTCGATGATGTGATTGGCGCACCCTGCCAGTAACGTCAGCAGGCTGCAGGTAAAAATAAGGCGGCGCATGGGGTGGGTTCCTGAGTGCCGGAGTAATTGTGGTTGACGCTCGTGCCAATCCTCCATGCTGGCATGCATTTCGTGACGCTCCGCGTCGCAACTCGGTGTTGCAGTGCGTACTCAACAGCGGACGCAGAGCGTCCAGAACTGCATTCCCACGCAGAGCGCTCATCGTTATACACAAGTCATGAAGAGCCCAGAAGGCGGGGTCTTTGACCCTAATCGCGATGTGAATAAAGACCTCTGTGGGAGTGAGCTTGCTCACGAAGACCTTGGTCCAAACGCCCTGTCTCTAGAGGCTGTACCGGCCTATTCGCGAGCAAGCTCGCTCCCACAAGACTCGTGTATAACGCTGATCGCATAGCGTGGGAACGAGAGTGACGAGGATCAGCCCTCCAGCTTGGCCTTCAGCAGTTCGTTGACCTGCTGCGGGTTGGCCTTGCCTTTGGAGGCTTTCATCGCCTGACCGACGAAGAAGCCGAACATCTTGCCGCGCTTGGCTTCATCCGCGGCGCGATACTGTTCGACCTGTTCCGCGTTGGCTGCCAGTACCTCGTCGAGCATCGATTCGATGGCGCCGCTGTCGGTGACCTGCTTCAGGCCGCGCTTTTCGATGACTTCATCGGCGCTGCCTTCACCATTGGCCATCGCCTCGAAGACCATTTTTGCGATCTTGCCGGAAATGGTGTTGTCGGTGATGCGCTTGAGCATGCCGCCCAACTGCTCGGCACTGACCGGCGACTGGTCGATTTCCAGGCCCTGCTTGTTGAGCAGGCTGCCCAGCTCGACCATGACCCAGTTGGCTGCCAGCTTGGCGTCACCGCTGATGCTCACCACCTGTTCGAAGTAATCAGCCTGCTCGCGGCTAGAAGCCAGTACGCTGGCGTCGTAGGTCGACAGACCGAACTGGCTCTGGAAGCGTTCGCGTTTCTGCGGTGGCAGCTCCGGCAAGGTGGCGCGGGTTTCTTCGAGGAACGAGTCCTCGATGATCACCGGCAACAGATCCGGGTCGGGGAAGTAACGGTAGTCGTTGGCTTCCTCCTTGCTGCGCATGGCGCGGGTTTCGTTGGTGTTCGGGTCATACAGGCGTGTCTGCTGGATAACCTTGCCACCGTCTTCGATCAGGTCGATCTGGCGCTGAATCTCGCTGTTGATCGCTTTTTCGATGAAGCGGAACGAGTTGACGTTCTTGATCTCGCAACGCGTGCCGAACTCGACCTGACCCTTGGGGCGAATCGATACGTTGCAGTCGCAGCGCAGCGAACCTTCGGCCATGTTGCCGTCACAGATGCCCAGGTAGCGGACAATCGCATGGATGGCCTTGACGTAAGCCACGGCTTCCTTGGCGTTGCGCATGTCCGGCTCGGAAACGATCTCCAGCAGCGGGGTGCCGGCACGGTTCAGGTCGATACCGGTCATGCCCTGGAAGTCTTCGTGCAGGCTCTTGCCCGCGTCCTCTTCCAGGTGCGCACGGGTGATGCCGATGCGCTTGACGGTGCCGTCTTCAAGGGGGATGTCCAGGTGGCCCTTGCCGACAATCGGCAGCTCCATCTGGCTGATCTGATAGCCCTTGGGCAGGTCCGGGTAGAAGTAGTTCTTGCGGGCAAACACGTTGTGCTGGCCGATTTCGGCGTTGACGGCCAGGCCGAACTTGACGGCCATGCGCACGGCTTCCTTGTTCAGCACCGGCAATACGCCGGGCATGCCCAGGTCGACGAGGCTGGCCTGCGTGTTGGGCTCGGAGCCGAACGTGGTCGCGCTACCGGAAAAAATCTTTGATTGGGTCGAAAGCTGGGTATGAATCTCCAGCCCGATGACGACTTCCCATTGCATGTGTTTCTCCTCAGAAGCCTTCAGGTGCGCGAGTGTGCCAGTCGGTGACTTGCTGATACTGATGCGCCACATTCAAGAGGCGGCCTTCCTGGAAATACGGAGCGAGCAGCTGCACGCCGACCGGCAGGCCGTCGACGAAGCCCGCAGGCATGGACAAGCCGGGCAGGCCCGCCAGGTTGGCGGTGATGGTGTAGAAGTCTTCCAGGTATTCGGCAATCGGGTCGTGGGTCTTGGCGCCGATTTTCCAGGCCGGGTTGGGCGTGGTCGGGCCGAGAATCACGTCGACATCGGCGAACGCGCTCATGAAATCGTTCTTGATCAGGCGACGGATTTTCTGCGCCTGCAGGTAGTAGGCGTCGTAGTAACCCGCCGACAGCGCGTAGGCGCCGACCATGATGCGTCGCTGCACTTCCGGGCCGAAGCCTTCGGCGCGCGAGCGCTTGTACAGGTCGGTCAGGTCTTTCGGGTCTTCGCAGCGGTAGCCGAAACGCACACCGTCGAAACGCGACAGGTTGGACGAGGCTTCAGCCGGGGCGATGACGTAGTAGGCCGGGATCGCGTGTTGCAGGTTCGGCAGGCTGACTTCCTTGACGATCGCGCCGAGTTTTTCCAGCTCCTTGACGCTTTCATGCACCAGTTGCGCGATGCGCGGGTCCAGGCCTGCGCTGAAATACTCTTTCGGCACACCGATACGCAGGCCCTTGAGCGGGGTATTGAGGCTGGCGGAGTAGTCCGGAACCGGTTCGTCGATGCTGGTGGAGTCCTGCGGGTCGAAACCGGCCATGCCTTGCAGCAGCAGCGCACAGTCTTCGGCCGTGCGTGCCATCGGCCCCGCCTGATCGAGGCTGGACGCGTAGGCAATCATGCCCCAGCGCGATACGCGGCCGTAGGTCGGCTTGAGGCCCGTGAGGTTGGTCAGTGCTGCAGGCTGGCGAATCGAGCCGCCGGTGTCGGTGCCGGTCGCGGCAGGCAACAGGCGTGCAGCGACCGCGGCAGCCGAACCACCCGAAGAACCGCCAGGGACGCATTCCAGGTTCCACGGGTTTTTCACCGCGCCGTAATGGCTGGATTCGTTGGCCGAACCCATGGCGAATTCGTCCATGTTGGTCTTGCCCAGCGTCACTGTACCGGCCGATGCCAGACGCGACACGACCGTGGCGTCGTAGGGTGCCTTGAAATTGTCGAGCATCAGCGAGCCGCAACTGGTGCGGATGCCCTGGGTGCAGAACAGGTCCTTGTGGGCCAGCGGAGCACCGAGCAGCGGGCCGTTTTCACCGGCGGCACGGCGCGCGTCTGCCGCCTGCGCCTGGGTGATGGCCAGGTCTTCGGTGAGGCTGATGAAGCTGTTGAGCTGCGGGTCGAGCGTCGCGATGCGCGACAGCAGAACACGAGTCAGCTCTTCGGAAGAAAACTTTTTATCGGCGAGTCCGCGGGCGATCTCGGCCAGAGTCATTTGGTGCATGCAGGCGCTTTCCCTTACTCGATGACTTTCGGAACCAGATAGAGGCCGTCTTGGACCGCTGGTGCGATGGCTTGGTAAGTGTCACGGCGATTTCGCTCGGTGACGGCGTCTTCGCGCAGGCGCTGGGTGGCTTCCAGCGGGTGAGCCAGCGGCTCGATGCCAGCGGTGTCGACCGCTTGCATCTGATCGACCAGCCCAAGAATGCTGTTCAGTGCTTCGGTGGTACGCGGGATATCGGCGTCATTGAGACCCAGTCGGGCCAGATGAGCGATCTTTTCCACGTCGGAGCGTTCAAGCGCCATGGGGTATCTCCAGTGGAATGCTTATGGATTTGCTTTGTTGCCAATTGCGGAACACTATCGCGTTATTACTGTCTCAAGCCGCTAACGTCGAGGGTGGTGTTCGGAAAACCGCCAATTTAGCATATTGGCTCCTTGCCCAAAATCCCTGTCGTTGTTAGAGTTTGCCGCACTTTTTTTACCACGCGTTCCCTAGGGTCCCTTTCCCATGTTCAAGAAACTGCGTGGCATGTTTTCCAGTGATCTATCCATCGACCTGGGCACTGCCAACACCCTTATTTACGTGCGTGAGCGCGGTATCGTTCTGAATGAACCCTCTGTCGTTGCCATTCGTACTCACGGCAACCAGAAGAGTGTCGTGGCCGTCGGTACCGAAGCCAAGCGCATGCTGGGCCGTACTCCAGGCAACATCGCAGCCATTCGTCCAATGAAAGACGGCGTTATCGCCGACTTCAGCGTCTGCGAAAAAATGTTGCAGTACTTCATCAACAAGGTTCATGAAAACAGCTTTCTGCAGCCCAGCCCTCGTGTGCTGATCTGCGTTCCGTGCAAATCCACCCAGGTTGAGCGTCGCGCGATTCGCGAGTCGGCCCTGGGTGCAGGCGCACGCGAAGTCTTCCTGATCGAAGAGCCAATGGCCGCTGCAATCGGTGCCGGTCTGCCGGTGGAAGAAGCTCGCGGTTCGATGGTTGTCGACATCGGCGGCGGCACCACCGAAATTGCCCTGATCTCCCTGAACGGTGTGGTGTATGCCGAATCCGTCCGGGTTGGCGGTGACCGTTTCGACGAAGCGATCATCACCTACGTGCGCCGCAACTACGGCAGCCTGATCGGCGAATCGACTGCCGAGCGCATCAAGCAGGAAATCGGTACTGCCTATCCGGGCGGTGAAGTACGTGAAGTCGACGTGCGTGGCCGCAACCTGGCTGAAGGCGTTCCACGTGCGTTCACCCTGAACTCCAACGAAGTGCTCGAGGCACTGCAGGAGTCGCTGGCGACCATCGTTCAGGCGGTCAAGAGCGCTCTGGAGCAATCGCCTCCGGAACTGGCCTCGGACATCGCCGAGCGTGGTCTGGTCCTGACCGGTGGTGGTGCGCTGCTGCGTGATCTGGACAAGTTGCTGGCTCAGGAAACCGGTCTGCCGGTGATCGTCGCCGAAGACCCGCTGACCTGTGTAGCGCGTGGCGGTGGCCGTGCGCTGGAAATGATGGATAAGCACACCATGGATCTGCTCTCCAGCGAATAATTCGCCGGGGTGCCTTTCACGGAGTCTTTTGTATGCAGGTGGCGGATATGCTACCTGTATGCTTCAGGCTGACGCCGAAACAGGGTGCCTATCTCTTTCATTTGTCCAGGCCGGTTACATACCGCATGAATAATTGCCAATCGAAGTTCGATCCAACGATCGCATGCCCCGGAGGAGCGGCCTATTAAACCGCTTTTCTCAAAAGGCCCGTCGCTGGGTGTACGTCTGCTGGTGCTGGCCGTTCTGTCGGTTGCGTTGATGGTTGTCGACGCCCGCTTTACGATCCTCAAGCCCGTGCGCAGCCAGATGTCGATGGTGCTCATGCAGTCCTACTGGATCGTCGACCTGCCGCAGCGTCTGTATCAAGGCGTCGCCAGTCAGTTCGGCAGCCGCACAGAGCTGATCGCCGAAAACGAAAAACTCAAGACCGAAGCCCTGCTCCTGCAAGGTCGCCTGCAAAAGCTGGCGGCACTGACCGAGCAGAACGTTCGGCTGCGTGAGTTGCTGAACTCCTCGGCGCTGGTCAACGAAAAGGTCGAGGTCGCCGAGCTGATCGGCATGGACCCGAACCCCTTCACCCATCGCATCATCATCAACAAGGGCGAACGCGACGGCGTGGTGCTCGGCCAGCCTGTGCTCGATGCGCGCGGCCTGATGGGGCAGGTGGTCGAGTTGATGCCCTATACCTCACGCGTCTTGTTGCTGACTGACACCACCCACAGCATCCCGGTGCAGGTCAACCGCAACGGTTTGCGTGCCATCGCCAGCGGCACCGGTAACCCGGAACGTCTGGAGCTTCGGCATGTGGCGGACACCGCAGACATCAAGGAAGGCGACCTGCTGGTCAGTTCGGGCCTTGGACAGCGTTTCCCGGCCGGTTACCCGGTGGCGACGGTCAAGGAAGTGATTCACGACTCCGGCCAGCCGTTTGCGATCGTTCGTGCAGTGCCGACCGCTGCGCTGAATCGCAGTCGCTATCTGTTGCTGGTGTTCTCCGACGGGCGCTCGCCGGAAGAGCGCGCTGCCGATGCCGCGCAAGCACAGGAATCCCTCGACAAGGGCGTCGAGCCCTCCGTGATGGCGACACTGCCGCCGCCGACACCCGCCTTCCCGATGTGGCCGCAGGCCGTCGTTCCGGTCTTTCCGGGCAGTACGCTGACGCACAAGCCTGCAGCGCAATCGGCAACACCTGCACCTGCACCTGCACCGGCGGCCACGCCCGCGACACCGGCAAGGCCTGCTGCCCGGCCTGCGGCGTCACAGCCGCCTGCTTCACGACCTTCCACTGCCCGGGAGCCTATCGATGGTTAGTCATGTTTCCGGGCGCAATGGCTGGGTGGTCTGGCTGACGTTTGCGATCGGTCTGCTGCTGAGCGTTTCGCCGCTGCCGCAATTCATGGAAATCTTCCGGCCACTGTGGCTGGCCCTGCTGCTGACCTTCTGGGTCCTGGCGCTGCCGCACAAATACGGCATGACCACCGCGTGGATACTGGGCCTGATGGAGGATGTGCTGTACGGCACATTGCTCGGCCAGAATGCCCTGATCCTCAGCCTGATTACCTTTCTGGTGATGTCCCTGCAGCAGCGCCTGCGCATGTTTCCCATGTGGCAGCAGTGCCTGGTGCTATTGGTGGTATTCGGTCTGGCGCAGCTTGCGCAACTCTGGCTGAGCGCGCTCACCGGCAACCGTCAGCCAACGCTGGCGCTGGTGCTGCCCGCGTTGGTCAGTGCTCTGTTGTGGCCCTGGATCAGTTATGGCCTGCGTGGATTGCGCAAACGTTTGAAAATCAATTAAGCGCAAGGTGAGCGCGACGCCCCGTTGCGTTGTTCGCGCTCACCCGCACAGACACGGAGATGTCCTTATGCCCTCGCTTTATCTGGCTTCTGGCTCGCCGCGCCGCCGCGAACTTCTGACTCAGATCGGTGTGCCCTTTACCGTACTGAGCGCTCAGATCGACGAAACCCCCTTTGACCATGAAACCCCGGCTGCCTATGTCGAGCGTCTTGCGCTGGGCAAGGCTCAGGCCGGGCTGTCCCTGCTGCCAGCCGCACAACAGGCCTGCGTGATAGGGGCCGACACGGCGGTGGTGCTCGATGGACGCATTCTCGGCAAGCCGGTCGATGAAGCGGATGCCCAGGCCATGCTCATGGCCCTGTCCGGGCGCGAGCATCAAGTGCTGACGGCTGTCGCGCTCAGTGATCGGCAACGCAGCGAAACCCGTATTGTTACCAGTCGTGTGCGCTTTCGCCCGATTCAAATCCATGAAGCCCAGGCCTACTGGACCAGTGGCGAGCCCGCCGACAAGGCCGGCGGCTATGCCATTCAGGGGTTGGCAGCGATTTTCGTCGAGGGCCTGCAAGGCAGCTATTCTGGGGTGGTGGGTCTGCCCCTGTGCGAAACCGCAGAACTGCTTGGCCATTTCGGCATACCCTGCTGGCAATGCCTGGAAGGTGACAAGTCATGAGTGAAGAGATTCTGATCAACATCACGCCGATGGAATCGCGCGTGGCAGTGGTGGAAAACGGGGTTCTGCAAGAGGTGCACGTCGAGCGCACCCAGCGTCGCGGCATCGTCGGCAATATCTACAAAGGCAAGGTTGTGCGGGTGCTTCCCGGCATGCAGGCGGCGTTCATCGACATTGGTCTGGATCGCGCGGCGTTCATTCATGCATCGGAAATATCCATGCGTGAAGGGCCGGCGGTCGAGAGCATTGCGTCGCTGGTACATGATGGCCAGAGCCTTGTCGTGCAAGTCACCAAAGACCCGATCGGCAGCAAGGGCGCACGGCTGACCACGCAACTCTCCATTCCGTCGCGTTATCTGGTGTACATGCCGCGCACGGCGCATGTGGGCATCTCGCTGAAAATCGAGGACGAAGCCGAGCGCGAACGACTCAAGAAAGTGGTCAGTGATTGTGTTGCCCAGGAAGGTATCAAGGAAGCCGGAGGTTTCATTCTGCGCACCGCTGCCGAAGGCGCCGGGGCTGATGAAATCCTCATGGACATCCGTTATCTGCGCAGGCTCTGGGACCAGATCGGCGAGCAGATCAAGACGGTCAGCCCGCCCACGGTGATTTACGAAGACCTGGGCCTGGCGCTGCGCACCTTGCGCGATCTGGTCAGCCCGCGCATCGAGAAGATCCGTATCGACTCGCGGGAAACTTTTCAGAAAACCACCCAGTTCGTCGCCGAGCTGATGCCGGAAATAGCCGACAGGCTCGAGCACTATCCGGGCGAGCGGCCGATCTTCGACCTCTATGGGGTCGAGGACGAAATCCAGAAGGCCCTCGAGCGCAAGGTGCCGCTCAAGTCGGGCGGCTATCTGGTAATCGATCCAGCCGAAGCGATGAGCACCATCGACGTCAACACCGGCGCGTTCGTAGGCCATCGCAACCTCGAAGAAACCATCTTCAAGACCAATCTGGAAGCTGCCACGGCCATCGCCCGGCAGCTGCGCCTGCGTAATCTGGGCGGCATCATCATCATCGATTTCATCGACATGGAAGACGGTGAACACCAGCGTCAGGTGCTGCGCACGCTGGAGAAACAGCTGGAACGCGATCACGCCAAGACCAACATCATCGGCATCACCGAACTGGGTCTGGTGCAGATGACCCGCAAGCGCACCCGCGAAAGTCTCGAACAGGTGCTGTGCGAACCGTGTCATTGCTGCGCCGGGCGGGGCAAGCTGAAGACCCCCGAGACCATCTGCTATGAAATCTTCCGGGAAATCCTGCGCGAGGCCAGGGCCTATCAGGCAGTCGGCTATCGCGTTCTGGCCAATCAGCGCGTGGTGGATCGTCTGCTCGACGAGGAGTCCGGCAACGTGGCTGAACTGGAGAGCTTTATTGGCCGCACTATCCGTTTTCAGGTAGAAACCATGTACTCGCAGGAACAATACGACGTGGTGCTGCTCTGAGGGTGCTGATCGTTTGAAATCTATGACAAGTGCCCTACGGGTTTCTGGCAGGTATGCCGTTTTATCGAGAATGATGCGTGGCGAATGAGCAAAACCTGTACCTGACCGCACCTGCGCATCCGAGCCTGACTCCGTTCGCCGATTCTGCTCTTTGCACCCCGCAGTGGAGGACCTCCTGAGATGGGACGTCTTCCTCGCCTCGTTGCAACCCTGACCCGCTGGGGGCTGAGCCTGTGCGCACTGATTCTGGTGCTTGCGGCGCTGTACGTGAGCCTCGGCCGTCAGTTGACGCCGTTGGTTGCCGAATACCGTGTCGATGTGGAAACCCGTGCCAGCAGCGCGCTGGGCATACCGCTGAGCATCGGCAGTCTGGAAGGTAGCTGGAGCCGCTTTGCCCCGGTACTGCTGGCCCACGACGTGATGGTCGGCGAGGGTGCCAGTGCTCTGCGTCTGGATCGCGTAAGGGTGGTTCCCGACCTTTGGGAAAGCCTGCTGGCGCGTGACGTGCGCATCGCTCATCTTGAAGTGGACGGCCTGCAGTTCAGCCTCAGGCAGGACAAGGACGGCGCGTGGTCGATTCAGGGCTTGCCGGTGCACAACGACAGCCCGTTCGATCCCGAGCAGGCGCTCAAGCAGATGCAGATGGTCGCGCATGTGTCGTTGCTCGACAGCCAGGTCACGGTGCAACCGTTTGACGCTGCGCCGCTGACCCTCACCTATGTAAACCTCAGCCTGGACACCGGCAGCTATGCCCAGCGACTTGACGCACGCCTGACTCTGCCGGATGGTCAGCCGGTCGCGCTGAACGTGCGCTCGCGCATCCAGGCCAGTCAGTGGAAGGACGGCGAGGCCGATATCTACGCCAGCCTGCCGCAAAGCGACTGGGCCAGGTGGCTGCCGAAAAGCCTTACGCGCGAATGGACGCTGGCGAAGCTGCAGGCCGGCGGCGAGGTCTGGTTGAGTTGGGGCAAGGGCACCGTGCAAAGCGCGACCACGCGCCTCAATGCACCACAGGTCAAAGGCGTTTATGCCGGTCGCAAACCGTCGACGATCAATAACCTTGCGCTGAACGCATGGTTTGCACGCACTGAAACAGGTTTCGACCTGAACCTCGATTCACTGGCGATGAGCCTTGGCGACGCGCGTTGGGAAAGCCGTGTGCAACTGACGCAAACCGCCGCGACGCCTGACAGCGAAGAGCTCTGGCACGTGCAGGCGGATCGTCTGGACCTGACCCCCGTCACGCCGCTGATCGACTCGCTCGCGCCCCTGCCTGACAAGGCCATGGCAGTGGTCGACGGCCTCAAGGTGACAGGCGGGCTGCGTAACGTACTGCTCGACTACCGGCCACAGGCAATCGGTGACCAGCGCCTGAGCTTTGCCGCCAATCTGGACAAGGTCGGTTTCAACGCGTATCGCGGGGCGCCGGCGGCCGGAAACGTCACCGGTGCCATCAGCGGTGATCTGGGGCAGGGCGAGCTGCGCCTCGACACCGATGACTTCATGCTGCACCTGGACCCGATCTTCGCCAAACCCTGGCGTTACCGGAAGGCCAATGCCCGTCTGACCTGGAAACTGGATGACCAGGCGTTCACGCTGATTGCCCCGTACATCAAGGTGCTCGGCGACGAAGGCAAAATTGCGGCGGACTTTCTGATCAAGATTCATCTCAATCATGATCAGGAAGACTACATGGACCTGCGGGTCGGTATGGTCGACGGCGACGGCCGTTACACCAGCAAGTACCTGCCGACCGCGCTCAGTCCGGAGCTTGATCACTGGTTGCGCACCGCCGTGGTCAGTGGCGCGGTCAAGCAGGGTTTCTTCCAGTATCAAGGGTCGCTGAACAAGAACTCGCCCGATACGGCGCGTGTCATCAGCCTGTTCTTCGACGTCAGCAACGCAACGCTGGCGTTCCAGCCGGGCTGGCCGTCGCTGACCGGAGTGGATGGCAAGGTCTACGTCGAAAACAGCGGTGTACGTGTCAAGGCGAGCAAAGGCCAGTTGCTGGATACCAAGGTCAGCAACGTGCTGGTCAATATTCCCCATGTGCCGTCAGGTCAGGACAGTCACCTGCTGGTGGACGGTAATTTCTCCGGAAACCTGATCGACGGCCTGAAGATTCTCCAGCAGGCGCCCATCGGTACGGGCAGCACGTTTGCCGGATGGCAGGGCGAGGGCCCGCTGGACGGTAAGCTAAAGCTGGATATCCCGCTGGCCAAGGGCGTCGAGCCAAAGGTCGTGGTGGACTTCAGCACCGACAATGCGCGCTTGAAACTGGCCGACCCGGTGCTGGAGCTGACTCGCCTGAAAGGCGACTTCCGTTTTGACAGCTCCAGCGGGCTGAGTGGCAAGGGCATCAAGGCCCAGGCATTCGATCGCCCTGTGACCGCAGAGATCGCCGCCGAGGGCAAGCCTGGTGACAACGTGACGCGCATTATGGCGAACGGACAAATCACCGTGAAGCGGCTCACCGACTGGCTGAACGTGACCCAACCGCTGCCGGTCTCCGGCGACTTGCCGTATCAGTTGCAGCTGATTCTGGACAGCAAGGACAGCCCGCTGGTAATCAACTCCACGCTCAAGGGCGTGGCGATCGATTTGCCCGCACCGTTTGGCAAGACCGCCGAGCAGGAGCGTCCCAGCGAATTCCGCATGACCCTGCAAGGCGCGGAGCGCAGGCTCGGCGCGGCCTATAACGATCAGGCCAACTTTGCGTTCGCAGCACCGAATGGCAAGTTTGCCGAAGGTCGTGGCGAGCTTTATCTGGGGCGCGGCGGGGCGATCGTGCCGGACGCCAAGGGCTTGCGGATCCGTGGGGAGTTGTCCGAACTGGACATCGCGCCCTGGCAGGAACTGGCCGCTCGCTACACCGGGAATGATCCGGGCGGCAACGCAAAACAACTGCTTAACAGCGTTGATCTGCAGATCGGCAAGCTGACCGCGATGGGCACCACACTCAATGACGTGCGTGTCCAGTTGCAGCGCAACTCGGCAGCCTGGGCCCTGTCGCTGGACAGCGCAATGGCCAAAGGCACGGCAACGCTGCCCGACGCCAAGTCTGCACCGATCGGCGTCAACATGCTCTACGTTCGACTGCCTGCATCAGATCCGACAGCGACCGTTGTGGAAAACGCGCCTGATCCTCTGGCGGATATCGACCCGCACAATATCCCTGCGCTGGACGTGAAGATCTCCCAGCTGTTTCAGGGCGATCAGTTGCTCGGGGCCTGGGCATTGAAAACCCGGCCGACGCCTGCCGGCATGCGCATGTCGGACATGAGCCTGGGGCTCAAAGGTATTCTGCTGGAGGGTGACGCTACCTGGGAGGGTACGCCCGGGGCCAGCAGCAGTTCGTTCAAAGGCCGTCTGGCGGGCAAGAACCTCGCGGATGTGCTCAAGGCGTGGAACTTCGCACCCACTGTTACCAGTGAACGCTTCGAGATGAACGTGGACGGGCGCTGGCCGGGTTCGCCTGCCTGGGTTGGTCTGAAGCGCTATTCCGGCAGTCTGGATGCCACGTTGAACAGAGGCCAGTTCGTCGAAGTCGAGGGCGGTGCTCAGGCATTGCGGGTGTTCGGGCTGTTGAATTTCAACTCCATCGGCCGGCGTCTGCGTCTGGACTTCTCCGACCTATTGGGCAAAGGCCTGAGCTACGACCGGGTCAAAGGGCTGTTGGTCGCCAGCGACGGTGTCTATGTGACGCGCAACCCGATCACCCTGACCGGGCCGTCGAGCAATCTGGAGCTCAACGGTACGCTGGACATGGTCCGCGATCGTGTCGATGCGAAGCTGCTGGTGACCTTGCCGGTCACCAATAACCTGCCTATTGCTGCACTGATTGTCGGCGCGCCGGCCATTGGCGGGGCGCTGTTTCTGGTCGACAAGCTGCTGGGCGACCGGGTTGCGCGTTTCGCCAGCGTGCAATACAAGGTCGAAGGGCCCTGGAAAGAGCCGAAGATCACCTTCGACAAGCCATTTGAAAAGCCCCAATAGCGTCTCATGGAGTACAGTGGTGGCCATCTCATTCAGGAGCGGGTTGCCATGTCCTTCGCGGTGATTCAGATGGTCAGCCAAAGCGATGTCCTGGCCAATCTGGCCAGCGCCCGACGTCTGCTGGAACAGGCTGCCGACGGTGGCGCGCGGCTGGCGGTACTGCCCGAAAACTTCGTCGCGATGGGGCGCCGTGACGTCGCCGATATCGGGCGTGCCGAGGCTCAGGGGCACGGACCGATCCTGCCATGGTTGAAACTGGCCGCTCGCGACCTCAAGTTATGGATTGTTACCGGAACCTTGCCACTGCCGCCGGATGAGCGGCCGGATGGCAAGGTGACGGCGTGTTCGCTGTTGATCGATGAGCACGGTGAGCAGGTGGCCCGTTATGACAAACTGCATCTGTTCGATGTGGATGTCGCTGACAACCGTGGCCGCTATCGTGAATCGGATGACTATGCTCATGGGAGCAGGGTGGTGGTGGCCGACACGCCGGTGGGGCGTCTGGGGCTGACCGTCTGTTATGACCTGCGCTTTCCCGAACTGTACACCGCGCTGCGTGAAGCCGGTGCTGAACTGATTACCGCGCCGTCAGCGTTCACTGCGGTAACGGGGGCCGCGCACTGGGACATTCTGATCCGCGCGCGTGCCATCGAAACCCAGTGTTACGTGCTGGCGGCGGCACAGGGCGGGGTCCATCCGGGACCTCGCGAGACTTACGGACACGCGGCCATCGTTGATCCATGGGGCCGCGTACTGGCCGAGCAGGCACAGGGTGAAGCGGTACTGCTGGGCACACGTGACAGTGAAGAACAGGCGTCCATACGGGCGCGGATGCCGGTGTCCAGTCACCGGCGCTTTTTTTCGCAGGACGCCATGCGGCCTGCTTCGGAGTGAATATGAGTGATCTGTCCTCAGTCAGCGAACACCTTCTGGCACCCGGCGGCCTGAACCTCGACAGCCTGCAGTCCGTGCTGGGCGATCTGGCCGGACCAGGCATCGACGCGGCCGATCTGTATTTTCAGGGCATGATCTCCGAGTCCTGGTCGCTCGAAGACGGGATCGTCAAGGAAGGCAGTTTCAATCTCGATCAAGGCGTGGGCGTGCGTGCCCAGTCGGGTGAGAAAACCGGCTTTGCGTACAGCAACGCGATCACCGCCGAGGCCCTGCGCACCGCCGCACAGGCCGCGCGCTCTATTTCCCGCGCAGGCCAGAATGGTCGCGTGCAGGCTTTCACCTCGCAGGACGTGGCACAGTTGTATGCCCCGGATAACCCGCTGGAAGTACTGAGCCGCGCCGAGAAAGTCGAGTTGCTCAAGCGCATCGACGTCGCAACGCGCGCGCTGGACTCGCGTATCCAGCAGGTTTCGGTGAGCATGGCCGGTGTCTGGGAGCGCATCCTGGTGGCCGCCGCGGATGGCAGCCTGGCCGCCGATGTGCGCCCGCTGGTGCGTTTCAACGTCAGTGTCATCGTCGAGCAGAATGGCCGTCGCGAGCGGGGCGGGCATGGCGGCGGCGGGCGTACCGATTACCGTTATTTCCTGACCGACGATCGCGCCATGGGCTACGCCCGTGAGGCCCTGCGTCAGGCACTGGTCAACCTGGAAGCGATTCCTGCACCGGCAGGCACCTTGCCGGTGGTACTCGGCTCTGGCTGGTCCGGTGTGCTGCTGCACGAAGCGGTCGGTCACGGCCTTGAGGGTGACTTCAACCGCAAGGGCAGCTCGGCCTACAGCGGGCGCATGGGCGAGATGGTTGCGTCGAAACTCTGCACCATCGTCGACGACGGCACCCTGGCGGGGCGTCGTGGCTCGCTGAGCGTGGATGACGAAGGCACACCAACCGAATGCACTACGCTGATCGAGAACGGCGTACTCAAGGGCTACATGCAGGACAAGCTCAATGCACGCCTGATGGGCGTGGCCCGCACCGGCAACGGCCGTCGCGAGTCCTATGCCCACCTGCCGATGCCGCGCATGACCAACACCTACATGCTGGGCGGGCAGAGCGATCCACAGGAAATCATCGCTTCAGTGAAGCGCGGCATCTACTGCGCCAACCTGGGCGGTGGTCAGGTGGATATCACCAGCGGCAAGTTCGTGTTTTCGACCAGTGAGGCCTATTTGATCGAAGATGGCAAGATCACTGCGCCGGTCAAAGGCGCGACCTTGATCGGTAACGGGCCGGAAGCCATGAGCAGGGTATCGATGGTGGGTAACGATCTGTCGCTGGACAGTGGCGTCGGCACATGCGGGAAGGATGGCCAGTCGCTGCCGGTCGGTGTTGGTCAGCCTACGCTGAAAATCGACGCGATTACCGTGGGTGGCACCGGTAGCTGAAGGTGAGTCGGGGCCGGCTGCTTGCTGCCGCCGGCCCCGAGGGCGAAGTCAACGCAGACCGCGTTGAAGTTCGTCCAGCTCACGGATGTATTTGAAGATTTTGCGGCTGGTGGCCGGCGGTTTGTTGCGTGCAACTTCGTGTTGCGCCTGACGGATCAGCGAACGCAGCTGCTGACGGTCGGCATCGGGGTATTCGACAACGAATTTCTCGAGGTCGGCGTCATCGCCCGCGATCAGGCGGTCACGCCAGCGCTCCAGATTGTGGAAACGTTCATTGTATTGGCGAGTGGAGGCATCGAGTTGGTCCAGCAACACCAGAATGGCTTCCTGGTCCTGATCGCGCATCAGCTTGCCGATGAACAGAATGTGCCGCTTTCGCGCGATGTTCGCCGTGTGCTTGGGCGCTTCGGCCAGGGCCTTGCGCAAAGCGTCGGTCAGCGGCAGCTTGGCCAGCACATCGGCTTTGAGTGTTGTCAGTCGCTCGCCGAGGTCGACCAGAGCATGCAGCTCTCGTTTGACCTGGGTTTTGCTTTTCTCCCCGTCGAGGGAGTCGTCGTAAGAATCAACCATGGGGGCAGTCCGCAAAGAAACGCCGCCATGATAACCAGTCGTGGGCCGCTTGTCCGGCCCGGTCGGTACTCGGCCTGTGCTGAAAGAAGAATTTGATGGAGAAAGTCATGAGTGCAACCCAAAGCGTCGGCCCACAAGCCTTGCCCGAGCTGCAGGAACAGGTCGAGCAGATCATTGCCGAAGCCCGGCGTCAGGGCGCCAGCGCCTGCGAAGTCGCAGTCTCGGTGGACCAGGGGCTGTCGACCTCGGTCCGTCAGCGTGAAGTTGAAACCGTCGAGTTCAACCGCGATCAGGGCTTTGGTATCACCCTGTATGTCGGGCAGCGCAAGGGCTCGGCCAGCACGTCGGCAACCGGTGCCGATGCCATTCGTGAAACGGTCGCCGCTGCACTGGCGATTGCCGAATACACCTCCGAAGATGACAGCTCCGGGCTGGCTGACGCTGCGCTGATGGCCAAAGAGGTTATGGATTTTGACCTTTATCACACCTGGGACATCACGCCCGAGCAGGCCATCGAGAAAGCGCTGCTCTGCGAAGCGGCGGCCTTCGATGCCGACAGCCGCATCAAGAATGCCGACGGCACTACGCTCAATACCCATCAGGGCTGCCGTGTGTACGGCAACAGCAATGGCTTCATCGGTGGCTATGCGTCAACGCGGCACAGCCTCAGCTGTGTGATGATCGCCGAGGGCGAAGGTCAGATGCAGCGCGATTACTGGTATGACGTCAACCGCCAGGGCGAGCTGCTGGCCGATGCGCAGAGCATTGGTCGCAAGGCGGCGTTGCGTGCAGCGAGCCGTCTGGGCGCGCGTCCTGTGCCGACCTGTGAAGTGCCGGTGCTGTTTGCTGCAGAGCTGGCAGGCGGCCTGTTCGGCAGCTTTCTCGGCGCCATTTCCGGGGGTACCCTGTATCGCAAGTCGTCGTTCCTCGAAGGCGCGCTGGGTCAGCGCCTGTTCCCTGAGTGGATGACCATTGATGAGCGCCCGCACCTCAGGCATGCGATGGGCAGCTCGGCGTTCGACAGCGATGGTCTGGCGACCTTCGCCAAACCGTTCGTGGCAGGTGGCGATCTGGTTTCCTATGTGCTGAGCACGTATTCCGGCCGCAAGCTGGGCATGCCGAGCACCGCCAACGCGGGCGGTGTGCACAACCTGTTCGTTAGCCATGGCTCGGACGACCAGGCTGCGCTGATCCGGCGCATGGGACGTGGCCTGCTGGTGACCGAATTGATGGGCAGCGGTCTGAACATGGTCACCGGCGACTATTCACGCGGCGCGGCAGGCTTCTGGGTCGAGAACGGCGAGATTCAGTTCCCGGTTCAGGAAGTGACCATTGCCGGCAACATGCGCGACATGTTCAAGCAGATCGTCGCCGTTGGCAGCGATCTTGAGCTGCGCAGCAACATCCGCACCGGCTCGGTACTGATCGAGCGCATGATGGTGGCGGGGAGCTGACAGATCCCCGATTCAGGCTATCGTTCCTCACGCTCCCGCGTGTGAATGCAGTTCACGACGCTCTGCGTCGTCAAGAGGACGCAGAGCGTCCGGAAAGG